>CAZEBY010000038.1:0-23817 GCA_964510565.1 uncultured Lachnospiraceae bacterium
CCAGAGGGTATTGCGGGAATTATCAGAGCATCCCGATCAGCCTGGAGCTGTTTTCCGATATCAAGACACCGATTGAGGTGCTTAAAATTTTAAAGGCCACCGGCAAAAAATGTTATTTACTGGAGAGTGTGGAAGGCGGCGAAAAATGGGGGCGGTATTCATTTCTCGGTTTTGACCCGACCCTGGCGGTGACCTGTCTGGATGGGGAAGTAGTTGTCAAAAATGGCAAGACAAAGGATACCCTGGCCGATGATCCCCGAACGGTGCTCCGGGAAATTCTGGCGGATTGGAAAAGCCCCAAACTGGATTTTCTGCCGGTCTTTACCGGCGGCTTTGTCGGTTATATTGCCTATGACTTTGTCAAATACACCGAAGCCAATCTGGTGCTGACCAATGAAAATACCGAAAACTTTGATGACCTCAATCTGATGCTCTTTGACAAGGTCATCGCCTATGATCATCTGCGTCAGAAAATTGTGATTATCGTCAATATTAAAACCGACAACTTTGAAAAAAACTATATCGACGGGGTCATTAAGCTCAAGGAAATTGAGGCACTGATTAAAAACGGCAGCAGCACCGTGCCCTTCCGGGGGCAGGTAACTTCGGAGTACCGCTCACTTTTCACGAAAGACTATTATTGCGAGATGGTTAAAAAAACAAGAGAGCACATTTATCAGGGGGATATTTTTCAGGCGGTGATTTCCAACCGCCTGGAAGCTGATTTTTCCGGCGATCTCTTGTCGGCCTATCGGGTACTGCGGACCATCAATCCCTCGCCCTACATGTTTTATATCGACTTTGAAGGGATGCAGGTAGCCGGGGCGTCACCGGAAACCCTGGTATCGCTTAAAAACGGCCAGCTGTCGACCTTTCCGATTGCCGGTACCTGTCCCCGGGGCGCCACCCCGGCGGAAGATGAAGCTTTGATTGCCGAGCTTCTTAAAGATGAAAAAGAACTCAGTGAACACAACATGCTGGTCGATCTGGGCCGCAACGATCTGGGCAAGGTCAGTGAATTTGGCTCGGTTCAGGTAGAAACCTATCAGGAGGTGGTTCGCTATTCCCACGTCTCCCACATTTCCTCAACCGTTACCGGCACCCTCAAAGCGGGCCTCGATCAGCTGGATGCCCTGGGGGCCGTGCTTCCGGCGGGAACCCTGTCCGGAGCGCCCAAAAAACGGGCGATCGAAATTATCGATGCGTTAGAAGGTCAGAAGCGGGGTGTCTATGGTGGAGCCGTTGGTTATATCGACTTTTCCGGCAACATGGATATGTGCATTGCCATTCGGATGGCGGTTAAAAAGAACGACAGGGTTTATGTCTCCGCCGGGGCCGGCATCGTCGCTGACAGCATCCCCGAAAAAGAGTATAACGAATCACAAAACAAAGCCCGGGCGATGTTTGAAGCCCTGGAACGGGCTCAGGAGGTGGAATAATGATTTTACTGATTGACAATTACGACAGCTTTTCCTATAACCTGTATCAATATGTGGGGATGATCAATCCCGATATCCGGGTGATTAAAAATGATGAACTGAGTCTGGCTGAAATCGCCGCCCTGGCGCCGGATCACATCATCGTCTCACCGGGGCCGGGACGACCCGCTGATGCCGGGATCTGTGAAGAGGTCATCGAGTATTTCAAGGACAAAACCCCGATTCTGGGGGTCTGCCTGGGGCATCAGGCCATCTGCGAGGTCTTCGGTGGTACCGTTACCTATGCCAGCACCCTGATGCATGGGAAACAGAGCACCGTTCACATCGCCAACGGCAGCCCGATTTTTCGGGGGCTACCGCCGATTATTGCCGCCGGTCGCTATCACTCCCTCAGTGCTGAGCGGAGTACCTTGCCGGATGAGCTGCTGATTATCGCCGAGGATGACGAGGGCGAGGTCATGGCGGTGAAACACCGCAGTTATAATGTTTACGGGGTGCAGTTCCATCCCGAATCGATTCTTACCGAGGCCGGTCACCAGATGATTGAGAATTTTTTAAAGATTGGAGGCGAAATATGATTAAGTCAGCCATTTACGATATTGTCAACAGCAAAGACCTGTCTCTGGAGCGGACCCGGGAGGTTATGGATCAGATTATGAACGGGCAGGCTACCAACGCCCAGATCGCCTCGTTTCTGACGGCCATGCGGATGAAGGGGGAAACCATCGATGAGATTACCGCCTGCGCCATGGTCATGCGGGACAAGTGCACCAAGATTTTCCCCAAAACTGATGTGCTGGACATTGTCGGTACCGGCGGCGACGAGGTGTCCACCTTTAATATTTCCACAGTGTCCGCCCTGGTGATTGCCGCTGGTGGGGTGCCGGTGGCCAAACACGGCAACCGCAGTGTCTCCAGCAAATGCGGATCGGCCGATCTGCTGGAAGCCCTGGGGGTGAACATTGAACTGTCAGCCGAAAAAAGCGCCGTGCTGCTGGACGAACTGGGGATCTGCTTTATGTTTGCCCCCACCTATCACGCCTCCATGAAATATGCCGGGCCGGTCCGCAAGGAACTGGGCATCCGGACCATCTTTAATATTCTTGGCCCGCTGGCTAATCCCGCCGGGGCCAATATGCAGCTGCTGGGGGTCTATGATGAAAATCTGGTGGAGCCCCTGGCCAATGTGCTGAACAAGCTTAAGGTCAAGCGGGGGATGGTGGTCCATGGCCATGATGGACTGGACGAAATCACTTTGACGGACACCACCACCATCTGCGAAATTGCTGATGGTAAGATCAACAGCTTCTTTATCACCCCGGAACAATTGGGTCTGAAGCGCTGTGAATTATCCGATTTGATCGGCGGCGAGAAAGAAGAAAATGCCGCCATTGCCCTGAGCATCCTAAACGGCGAAAAAGGGCCCAAACGGGATGTGGTGGTGCTGAACTCGGCCTTCTGTCTGTATATGTCTCACAACAATATCACCCTTCGGGATTGCGTCAAGATGGCACAGGACCTGATTGACTCCGGCAAGGCCAAGGCCAAGCTGGAGGCCTTTGTCAAGCGCAGCAATGCGCTGGCCATTGAGGTGCTGGCATGATCCTGGATCAAATTGTGGCGGCTACCGCCAATCGGGTGGCGGCGCTTAAAGAAACGACATCACTGGAAAACCTGAAAAGTCAGGTCAAACGGTCGGAAACGCCGTTTGCCTTTGAAAAAGCCCTGGCCAGACGCCGGGATGCCGGGACGATGGCTTTTATCTGCGAAGTGAAAAAAGCCTCGCCATCGAAAGGGGTGATTGCGGTTGATTTCCCATATGTCGAGATCGCCCGGGACTATCAGGCCGCTGGCGCCGATGCCATTTCGGTGCTGACCGAGCCGGATTTTTTTCAGGGAGATAATGATTATCTGACGGAAATCAAGCAGCAGGTGAGCATCCCGGTGCTGCGTAAAGATTTTGTCATTGACGCGATTCAGATTGTTGAAGCCCGTCTAATCGGTGCCGATGCGATTTTGCTAATCTGCGCGATTCTGACCACCGAACAGCTCCGGGAATACCTTGAGTTGGCCGATGAATTGGGTTTATCAGCTCTGGTGGAAGCCCATGATGAAGCCGAAGTAGCTCAGGCGTTGGCCGCCGGCGCCCGGGTGATTGGGGTCAATAACCGCAATTTGAAGACCTTTGAAGTGGACATAAACAACAGTGTAAGGCTGCGTCAGCTGGTGCCCCCGGAAATTTTGTTTGTGTCAGAAAGTGGGATACAAACACCGGATGATATGATTGAACTCCGGGATAATGGGACCAATGCCGTTTTAATCGGTGAAAAACTGATGCGAAGTGGGGATAAAAAAGCGGCATTGGATCAGCTGCGGATGGAATAAAGAACGAGGAGGTTACCATGACAAAAATAAAAATCTGCGGCCTTACCCGCCTGGCAGATATTGAAGCGGTAAACGCCGCTCATCCGGATTATATTGGCTTTGTCTTTGCGGGGAGCAAACGCCAGTTGGATCAGGACACCGCCAGAAGGCTAAAAGCGCAGCTTGATCCCGGTATCCAGGCGGTGGGGGTTTTTGTCAACCATCCGGTAACCGAGATCATTGAATTGGCCAACCAGGGCATTATTGATCTGATTCAGCTGCATGGGGATGAAGACGAGGCCACGGTGCGGCGGTTGCAGGAACAAACTGGTCGGCCGGTGATCCGGGCCTTCCGGATCAGCAGCCCGGCCGACATTAAGGAGACTGCCGCCGATTACCGGCTGTTTGATACCTATGACCCCAACCAATATGGCGGCTCAGGCGCGACCTTCAACTGGGAGCTGCTTCAGGGCATTACCGGGGACTTTTTTCTGGCCGGCGGCCTGAACTGCAGCAATATCGAAGCCGCCATCAACCAGGTCAGACCCTATTGCGTCGATTTAAGCAGCGGCGTCGAAACCGACGGGGTTAAAGACCGGGACAAGATTATTGAAATTGTTGAAAGAATAAGGAGAATTAGAAAATGAGTAAAGGAAAATACGGGATTCACGGCGGGCAGTACACCCCGGAGACCCTGATGAATGCCATACTTGAATTGGAAAAAGCTTACGAATATTATAAAAACGATCCGGCCTTTCAGGGCGAGTTAACCGAGCTGTTAAATGACTACGCCGGCCGTCCTTCACGGCTGTATTTTGCCAGAAAAATGACCTCCGATCTGGGTGGGGCCAAGATCTATCTCAAACGGGAGGATTTAAACCATACCGGCTCTCATAAAATCAATAACGTATTGGGGCAGGCATTGCTGGCCAAGAAAATGGGCAAAACCCGACTGATTGCTGAAACCGGCGCCGGTCAGCATGGGGTGGCCACGGCGACTGCCGCGGCGCTGATGGGTTTTTCCTGCGAAATCTTTATGGGCAAGGAAGACACCGACCGCCAGGCGCTGAACGTTTATCGGATGCGTTTGCTCGGGGCCAAGGTGCATGTGGTCACCTCCGGCACGATGACCTTAAAGGATGCGGTTAACGAAACATTCCGGGAATGGACGACCCGTATCGATGACACCCATTACGTTCTGGGTTCGGTCATGGGGCCCCATCCCTTTCCGGAAATGGTTCGGGATTTCCAGAGCGTCA
The DNA here is from genome assembly GCA_964510565.1 of uncultured Lachnospiraceae bacterium. Taxonomy (GTDB): domain Bacteria; phylum Bacillota; class Clostridia; order Eubacteriales; family Eubacteriaceae; genus Acetobacterium. The sequence goes on from CAZEBY010000038.1 coordinate 5,063, forward strand.
TCAGTAAAGAAGCCCGGGAGCAGATTCTTAAAAAAGAGGGAAAGCTGCCGGATGCTGTGATTGCCTGTGTCGGTGGTGGCAGCAATGCGATCGGCGCTTTCTACCATTTTATTCCCGATGAAGGCGTTCGGTTGATCGGCTGTGAAGCCGCCGGCAAAGGGGTGGAGACTGAGGAACACGCCGCCACCATCGCCCGGGGCAGCCTGGGGATTTTTCATGGTATGAAGTCCTATTTCTGTCAGGATGAATACGGCCAGATTGCCCCGGTGTATTCAATCTCCGCCGGGCTCGACTATCCTGGCATTGGCCCCGAGCATGCCCATCTTCACGACACCAAACGGGCCGAGTACGTGCCAATCACCGATGACGAAGCCGTGGCGGCCTTTTTCTACCTGTCCCGCACTGAGGGCATTATTCCGGCCATTGAATCGGCCCATGCCATTGCCTACGCCATGGAGCTGGCGCCGACCATGACAAGCGATCAGATTATCATTGTCAATGTGTCCGGTCGGGGGGATAAGGACGTGGCGGCAATTGCAAGATATAAGGGGGAAGATATCCATGAGTAACGATACAAACAAAGTCAATCAAATATCCCGGATCTTTGCCAATCAGAAGGCCTTTATCGCTTTTCTGACGGCCGGTGATCCGGCGCTCGATAAAACCGAAGAATTTATTCTGGCGATGGCTGACGCCGGGGTCGATCTGGTTGAGATCGGGATTCCGTTTTCGGATCCGATTGCTGAAGGGCCGGTGATTGAAGCCGCCAATGAGCGGGCCCTGAAGGCCGCCACCACCACTGATAAAATCTTTGAAATGGTTAGGCGGATCCGTCAAAAATCAGCCATCCCGCTGGTCTTTTTAACCTATATGAATCCGATTTTTGTCTATGGGGTGGAGCGCTTTTTTGCGGCCTCAGCGGAAGCGGGCATCAACGGGGTCATCATTCCTGATCTGCCCTTTGAGGAAAAGGGCGAGGTCCGGGAGGCGGCCGGGCGTCACGGTCAGGATCTGATTACCCTGATTGCCCCGACTTCCCAGGATCGCATCCAGATGCTGGCCCGGGAGGCGACCGGTTTTATCTATCTGGTCTCGTCGCTGGGGGTCACCGGCGTGCGCAGTGAGATCAAAACCGATCTGGCAGCCATTGTTGACGACATCCGCCAGGTGTCGCAGACGCCGGTGGCAGTCGGCTTCGGGATTGCCACCCCGGAACAGGCCAGCACGATTTCTAAAATTGCCGATGGGGTTATCGTTGGCAGCGCCATCGTCCGGATCATTGCTGAGCATGGTGCCGCCGCCACCCCAGTCCTGAGTGATTATGTCCGTACAATGAAAGCGGCGCTGTGACAGGTCGGTAAGGTAGGATAACCCAATTTATGATCATATCGCTTTAATCGTGGTTTGGTTTGAAAAAAGCGTGTGAAATTTACTGAAGGTTAACACAAATTTGGTATTATTTACCTGAACCTTCTTGACGAATCGAAATTTTGCAGATTTCAGGGGCGTTTTAAAAAAAACACGCAAAATTGGCCAAAAAAGATCAGTGGACACCGTTTTTTTTAGCTGTCAAAAGGGTACAAACGTGTTATAGTATGGTTTAGAATACTAATAATGTTTCTAGGAGGCAGTCTTATGAAAAAATTTATTAACAACGTTGAAAATGTCGAAAATGAGATGCTCGAAGGTATCGTTCTGGCACATCCTGAATATGTCACCCGTCTGGAAGGTTTTGATGTACTGGTCCGGGCTGACAAAAAAGTCGGCAAGGTGGCCCTGGTGAGCGGTGGCGGCAGTGGTCACGAACCCTCTCATGGCGGATATGTCGGCAAAGGGATGCTTGACGGTGCTGTTGCCGGAGCGGTCTTTACCTCGCCAACACCTGACCAGGTTTTTGAAGCGATCAAAGCAGTTGATGCCGGGGAAGGGGTATTATTAGTAATCAAGAATTACACCGGCGATATCATGAACTTCGAAATGGCTGCGGAGCTGGCCGAAGCCGAAGGGATCAGAGTTGCCAATGTGGTTACCAATGATGATGTCGCAGTTGAAGACAGTCTTTACACCACTGGCCGCCGCGGCGTGGCTGGAACCGTGTTTGTCCATAAAATTGCCGGCGCCAAAGCCGAAACTGGTGCCAGCCTCGAAGAAGTTAAAGCGGTAGCCGAAAAGGTAATCGCCAATATCCACACCATGGGCGTGGCGCTAAAACCGTGTACCGTGCCGGCGGCTGGAAAACCGGGTTTTGAACTGACCGAGGACGAAATTGAACTGGGCATCGGTATCCACGGCGAACCGGGAACTGAACGCAAACCGATTCAGACGGCGGATATGATCGTTGATTACCTGATGGAACGGATCTTGAAGGATCTCGATCCCAAAGCGGGCGATGAAGTGGCCGTCATGATCAATGGTGCCGGAGCGACTCCGCCGATGGAACTGTATATCCTTAATCGTCGGGTTCAGCTGATTCTGGCAGACAAGGGCATTAAAGTCTTTAAAACCTTCGTTGGCGATTTCATGACCTCCATCGATATGGCCGGGGCATCAATCACCCTATTAAAACTGGATGATGAACTGAAAGAACTCTTACTGGCAAAGGCTGATACCATCGGCTTTAAAATGTACTAAAAAGACCATAAATAGAAACGAGGAAATTACATGGCAACAAAGGCAGAAGTGCTGGATTTTATCCGGGTTTATGCGGATAAGATAGCAGAACATCGACAAGAATTGACTGATTTTGACCAGGCTATTGGTGACGGTGATCATGGGATTAATATGAGCCGGGGCTTTAAGGCTGTGATTGAAAAATTACCGGTGGTAGAAGAAAAAAATATTGACGATATTTTAAAAACCGTGGGAATGACCCTGGTTTCTACTGTCGGTGGGGCTTCCGGTCCGCTTTACGGCACCGCTTTTATGAAAGCCGGGGCGGCAGTTAAGGGTAAGGAAGCATTGTCAAATGAGGATATTATCCTGGCGCTCGACGAGGCGGTGGGCGGAATCCAGTTTCGGGGCAAGGCCGTAAAAGGCGAAAAAACGATCCTCGACAGCATGATTCCGGCAATTGACGCGATCAAGGCCAGCATCGCCGCCGGCAAAACCATGGCCGAGGCGCTGGTGGACGGCGAAGCGGCAGCCTGGGATGGGGTCGAATACACCAAAACCATCATTGCCACCAAAGGCCGAGCTTCTTATTTGGGGGAACGCAGCATCGGGCATCAGGATCCTGGAGCCACCTCAATGGCCTATGCGTTTCAGGCTGCCCGAGAAGTGGCGAAGAAGGCAGGTAATTAACAGATGGTCGGAATTGTAGTTGTTTCACACAGTCAGAAGATCGCTGAAGGAGCCGTTGAACTAGCAAAACAAATGGCGCCGGAAGCCAGGATTGCCGCCGCTGGCGGGATGGAAGATGGCAGCATCGGCACCGACGTTGTAAAAATTCAGAATGCGATTGGAACTGTCAATGATGGCGATGGGGTCGTGATTCTGGTTGATCTCGGCAGTGCGGTGATGAGCTCGGAAATGGCCATCGAAATGCTGGAAGAGGCGATCCAGGCTCAGATTGTTGATGCCCCAATTGTCGAAGGTACGATCTTTGCCTCGGTAGAAGCTACGATCGGTTCCTCTTTCGAGGAAGTGATCGAATTTCTGGCTGGAACCAAAGCCTATAAAAAATTTTAAGATAACAAAACAAACACCCCGGTTTCGGGGTGTTTTGTATTGCGGCGATGTTTATTTATGGGTTTTGAGATAATTGGCCACCCGTTCTTCGGCATTGGCCTGGATATTGTAATAGTAGAAGGGATAGTCGTAGCTGTGAAAAACCCCCTTGCCAAAGGCGGCATTGCCGGGGGCATAGGTGTCGACATCCACGGAACTACAAATCAGCACACCTTTTTCTTGACTCACCTGGGCATCGGCAAAGTTCATCACCTTGACATTGCTGCCGTCTGGATTTTTGGCCACGGTGCCATCGGCATTGATCTGCAGCGAACCGAGGTTGGCACTGGCTGGCGCCAGGGTTTCATCAGTCGTCCAGTTGATCGGGTTGATCACATGGGCGGTCGGCAGGACGACAAAATCGGTGCCTTCGATGGTCGGGGCCTGAGTATTGTAGGAAATGATCACCCCGGTATCGCCAGAGCCAGTGGCGAACTTCAGGTTGGGATTATCGGCCAGATAATCGTCAGTAATCGAATAGCCGAGAATATAGGCGGCGACCATCTGCTTCTGGGCCTCGGGATGGGCCTTCATGTAGTTTGACAGTAGATAGATCATTACATTGGAGCCCTGGGAATGGCTGGCCAGAATAAAGGGTCGACCGTTGTTGTAGTGCTCCATGTAATAGTCAAAGGCGGCGGTGGCATCGGTGAGGGTTGTTCCTTTCAGGATATCCTGCTGTTCGTCGTAGGACATATTGGCAGTAGAAGCGGCATCAAATTGCCGATAATAAGGGGCATAGATATTGGCCGATGTGTCAAAGGCCGTGGCTTGACGGGCATAGGCCAGACCGGCATTGGCGACCATCACCGGATCGTCGACCGTGCTGATAATTGGGGCGTCAGCGTTGGCTTTGGCCCAGGCGGTGGGATAGAGATAGAACACATCGACATCCTTATCCAATGTGGTGGGGAGATTCAGCCAGTGACTGCTCTGGCTGTAGTCGGTCGGGACAATGGCATCGGAGGTTTCGGTCTGTGGCGCCTTGCTGTTGGTGGCCGTACAGCCGGAAAGAATCAGACAGGATATCAGAATAGAAGCCGATAAAGTAATAAGAAATTTTCTTTTCATGGTGTTCTCCTTTGATTAAAACGGGGTGCATCTACAAAGGGCGTTATATCGTAGCGGCATCCGATCACTGTTATATTAAGTATAGTAGATCAGCCGGATAAAGTATAGCCCCCCGAGGATAAAATAGCAGTGATTTTACGAAAGTTGATGAATTTATTAAAAAACTGTGTTATAATACAGGTAATTAAGTGCGTTCAAATTGTCAGCGCAACGTCGCCTGTGCGACCATCATCAGGAAAGGGGAATGACCATGGATCCAATCAGTTTAAATGCCGTTGAAATGCAGGGACCGGCTACCTCAATGGCCAAGAAAGTGGAAACGGTAACCATCAAACCCACCGGCGACAGCATTAATCAGCAGCAGGCTGCTAATGAGGCCAATTCCTACTATAAATATGACACGATGGAGCTGAGTCGGGAATATGTCGGTTATCGGATGAAGAGCGAAAATGCCACCGTCGGCAGCGATACGGACCAGCGTAATTCCACCATCGACCAGAAAGCTTCCCGGGTGAATGGTGACGACGAAGAACAGCAGGAAAAAAAAGAAACGCGAAGCCAGCCGGCAGATGAGGATAAAAAGGAAGACGAGAAAGTTTCCAACAATCAGTTGGGTGGTTATACCAGTTCCGAACTCAAGGGCCTGGTATTGTCCGGCAAGATTAGTGTGGCAACCTATAATGCAGAAATGAAAAGTCGTCAGGAAGATAACAAGCCGGCGGCACCGCAGCAACCCGCCCAAAAAGTGCCGGGACAATCGACAAGAAAAGCAGCCAACAGTATATTCTAATGCTTTGAGGATAAACGCAAACCAAAAAAGAAGCACCAGTCCGGATCTCAATCATCCAGAGGACTGCTTCTTTTTTGTTTTTTGCGGATCTTTTGATTGGTACGGGATTTCCTTTTTTTGTTATTCATGTTATATTATTAATGTTGCCTTTTTGCGGGCAACCAGAAATTTCGGATAAGGTCGTGAAATGATGCATTTTTCCAATCTTGGCATTGCCATTTCGCTCACAGTGCTGGCGGGTTTGTCGACTGGTATCGGTGGGCTGATCGTGTTGCTTTTTGAAAGAACCAATACCAAACTATTATCGGTGGCTCTGGGCTTTTCTGCCGGGGTGATGATTTATGTCTCTTTTGTGGAATTGTTAGTTGAGTCCCGGAATCTGCTGATTACCAATCTGGGCGCAGAAATTGGGGTTTGGGTTAACGTCCTGGCTTTTTTTGGTGGGATCATGCTGATTGCTATCATCGATAAGCTGGTCCCCTCCTATGAAAATCCCCATGAGACTCATATGCTTGAAGAAACGGCCTCCTGTCCGGTCGATGGCAGCCAGAAACTGCTGCGCACAGGTATTTTTACGGCGGTGATTATTGCCATTCACAATTTTCCCGAGGGGATGGCCACCTTTGTTTCATCGATCCAGCAGCCTTCCCTGGGACTGGTCATTGCCATTGCGGTGGCGATTCACAATATCCCGGAAGGGATGTCGGTGGCGATTCCGGTTTTTTGTGCTACCGGTGATCGTAAAAAAGCCTTGCGATGGTCGCTGTTTTCGGGAATGGCCGAGCCAGTCGGCGCGATAGTTGCCTATTTTATCCTGCTGCCCTTTCTCAGTGATACGGTGTTTGGGATTCTCTTTGCCGTGATCGCCGGGATCATGGTTTTTATCTCGCTGGATGAGCTGCTACCCACCGCCCGCGAATACGGTGAACACCACCTGTCGATTTACGGACTGATTGGTGGGATGATGCTGATGGCTTTGAGTCTGATTGTGTTGATGTAAAGGTGTGCGGCGACAGTTTAATCGCTGCCAGCGGGATGATTAAAGTGCCCGAATCGGGGTATAAATAAATACAGTACGCAATCCTTAGATAAAGAGGGGGAATACGCTGATGTTATTTATAAATCACCGGACCATTCGTTTGGGAACGGTTTTGCTAGTCGGAGGTCTGTTGCTGTTGTCCGGCTGCACTCCGGCGAGCACCGCCCAAAATGATAGCCAACCGACAAATAAGACCGTCATGATCAATCCAATCACTGCCGCCGCGGCTCAGACGGCCCTTAAATTTTATCAGACCACCACCCTGGATCAGTCCCGGGACCAGGTGGAAACGCTGCTCGGGAGGGCCGGGGAAGTGCAGTCCGACGGTCGGGTGGCCTATCGTGATCCCGACAGTGGTTATGGGGTATTGATTACCTATGACGACCGGGATATGGTTTATGCCAAACGGCTGATCCCCTCGGGGCAGTCACCGGAACTGGCCGCCCTCAATCCTTTTCCGGTGACCGATAAGCAGGCCTACCGGATGGCAGTTGGGATGCCCTTTTACGAGGTTCAGGACGTGATGGGCAGCGATGGCATCGAAATCAGCTTAAGCAAGCCCGAAGCCGGCAGCAGCAACCAGCTCAATGGTCTGGGCTGGTTTAACCCTGATGGCTCATATGCGGTTGTTTATCTCAACTTGCCTACCGGCGAGGTAGCCGGTTCGGAGTTTATCGCTGCGCCATGACTGCCGACGGGATGCGGTAAAATGAGTAAACGCACGAAACCGGGTGCGATAAATCAGAACTGGCGGATATCAGTGCTGTTTCGACAGTAAAATTTTGTGAGAAAGTGTTTATTATTCAAAAAAATGGGCATATAAAAAGCGCAAAGGCGTTCGAGGTTGTCGATAAACTACCGTACCGACCAATTGTTAATCTGTTGTTCGCTGCGGAATCGGACAGGCGATGCCGTGTCCGCTCCGATGCGTACAACATGATGTAACAATTGTCGGTACTGGGTTGTCTTTTTTGACAGTCTGAAGCGCAAAGGCACTCTTATTGCGGGAGTGCTAAAAAATATAAGGAGGCGTTTTTATGTTTAGTTTAACACCATCAAAAAAGAGTGAAGTGGCCAAAACCGGCGATGTGGTTGATTTTTACAATATGATCGACAATTTCTTCAATGAGCGGCAACTACCTTGGACTGGCTTAAAGAATGACACTTTTAAAGTAGACGTAAAAGAAAACGAAACCGAATTCATTGTCGATGCCGAAGTGGCAGGTTATGACAAAGGCGACATTCACATCAACTATGAAAACGATAGTCTGATGATTAAAGTCGAGAAAAAAGAAGAAAAAGAAGAGAAGGGTGAAAAATACATTCACCGTGAAAGATCCTTTTCTTCCATGCAACGGGGCATCTACCTTCCCAATGTATTGGAAGACCAGATCAAAGCCAGCTTTGAAAATGGGGTCTTAGAAATCACGGCGCCCAAGGGCCAGGCGCCCGAGAGCAAAAAAGAAATTCCCATTGAATAATCGGCACTAAGCTGTATGGCAGCCCCCCCATGGGGGTTGCTTTTTAGTATGATGCGATCATAATCTGCAAATGAGCCAGCTTTCTAAGCGGGCAGCTTAATTGCCAGACAAATATTTCAGGTGGCGAGCGCTGACAGGATATGTTACAATACCAAATAATTAAGAATGAATACTTTCTGATCGTGCCGATTGACCCATGAATTTTAATTGTGGAGGCATGGCGAAAGGGCGTTAATCGATCTGAAATGGGACGCTCTTCAAAACCCGTTTCAATAATGAACAGAATTTTTCATTTAAATCAGTCAAAGGAGAAAAGGAATGAACAAGAAAAACGGTTTACTCTTTAAAATGTTGCTGTCAATCGGTTTGCCGGTTGCAATCATCTTTGCAATTGTCGCCGGAGTGTCGCTCTATGTGGTCAATCAGGCTATTACCCGAATTACAGTTAATGAGTTGTCGGCCCGGTCCCAGGCGGTTTCCAATGAAATTAACAGATATTTTACCAAATATCTGACGACAGCTGATCAAATGTCCGCCAACCCGGAGATTCTCAGTTATTTTGAACAGGTCACCCCGGGCGTTGGGATTACCTCAACCGCTAATTTTCCTGAGATAAAACAGACTCTAGATAATGTGGTCGCCACTGACCCGGCGAATATCCGAGTGGCTTGGGTGGCCGATGTCGACTCCAGTCAGTATATCCAGTCCGATGGCGTTACTTCAACCGCGGATTATGATATTAATGCCCGACCCTGGTTCAAAGAGTTACAGGCAAAAAAAGAAGTCTTTATCTCTGAACCTTATGAAGATATTGCGACTAAATCAATTATTGTCAGTGTCGTAGCGCCGGTCTTTAAACCGGGCACCCAGGATCTCATCGGAGCCACCTGTGTGGATGTCTCGATCGATCGGATTAAAGAAATCATCGCCGCCAACAAAATTGGCGAAACCGGCTTTTTCGTGGTGGCCACTGGCAGCGGCACAGTCTTTGATCATCCCAATCCTGAATTTAATAACGGTCTCCTCAGTGATACCGATCTCTCGGAAAACATAATCACTGCACTGACCGATAAAACTGCCGGACCGATTGCCTACAGTTCTGCCGGCACTGCCAACCAGGGTTATGTCACCGAAATCGGTGATACCGGCTGGGTGCTGGCTACCGGGCTGCCGATGGCCGAGTTCAACCAATCCTATACCACCATTCAGATGATGATGCTGACGATCTTTGGCCTCGGCCTGTTGGTGATTATCGGTCTGATTGTGATGTCCACGCGCAGCTTTATCCGGCCAATCACCCGTCTGGCAGAAGCGGCCGATCATCTGGCACTGGGGGCAATTGATATTGACTACACGATGGCGAAGGATACCAAGGATGACGAAATCGGCGAACTGACCCGATCATTTGTCAATATGGCCGAAAATATCCGCGATCAGGCGGAAGCCGCCCAGAATATGGCCCAGGGTAATCTGGCCATTGCGATTGAGCCCAAGTCAGAAAATGATGTTCTGGGTAATAGTATGGTTTCGATTAAAAAGGCGATTGGCAGCTTGGTTACCGATACCATTATGCTCTCCGATTCCGCCATTCGTGGCGATTTCACCAAACGGGCTGATGTGACCCGACATGCCGGCGACTATGCCAAGGTTATTAGTGGGGTCAACCAGACTCTGGATACCGTCGTTGATAACATGTACTGGTATGAAGCGATTATTGATGGCATTCCGTTCCCGGTTCACGTTACCGATATGAACATGAAATGGACCTTTATGAACCGGGCTTTTGAAGAGCTGATGATTAAAAACGGTGTCATCAAGGACCGCGTGTCCGCCTGTGGTATGGATTGCTACAATGCCGGCGCCAACATCTGTCAGACCGAAGGCTGCGGCATCCGCCGTCTGGTCGATCAGGGTCTGGCGGATTCCTACTTTGAGTGGGTCGGTCGAAACAACAAACAGGATACTGCCTACCTCAAAAATAAAAAAGGCGAAAACATCGGCTTTGTCGAAATTGTCACCGATCTGACCCCAATTATCCGGGTCAGTGATTATACCCGCAGTGAAGTCAGCCGACTGGGCGAAAACCTGATCCGCCTGGCCCAGGGAAATCTGGACTTTGATTTTAATATTGCCCCCGCCGATGAATACACCAGCGAGGTCGGTACGCATTTTATCGAAATCAGCCAAAGTCTGTCCGCCGTCAAGGATTCAATCGGCGAGATGATCGAGGGCGCCACCACGATTACCAATGCCGTCGCTGATGGTAACCTTAAAAACCGGGCTGATGCCAGCCGCTTCCAGGGCTCCTGGGCTGAACTGGTTGGCGGCATGAATGCTATTTTAGACGAACTCAACAAGCCGCTAGGTGAGGTGATTATCGTAATGGATGCCATCTCCAACGGCAACCTTCAGGCTCGAATTACCGGCGATTATAAGGGTGATATCGATACCTTAAAACAATCCGTCAACACTACTGCCAGTCGTCTGGAAGTGGTGGTCGGGGAAATCACTGAAAAGATTGAACAATTATCTAAGGGCAATCTGGACATCGAAAATGCACGACAATTTGCGGGCGACTTTGTCACCATCTCCAATGCCATCAACGTGATCATCGATTCACTCAATAATGTCATGGGTGACATCAATATCGCTGCCGAACAGGTGGCCTCCGGCTCCGGTCAGGTTTCGGCCGGCAGTCAGTCGCTGGCTCAGGGTTCCACCGAACAGGCCAGCTCAGTACAGGAATTGACCGCCTCGATTGCTGAAATTGCCGATCAGACCAAAAATAACGCTGTCGATGCCAACAAGGCCCGGGAATTGGCCGATACCGTCAAAGACCATGCCGCCAAGGGCAATGCCCGGATGACCCAGATGCAGAACTCAATGGTGGCAATCAACCAGTCCTCCAGTGACATTTCCAAAATTATCAAGGTCATTGACGACATCGCCTTCCAGACCAATATCCTGGCCTTAAACGCCGCCGTTGAAGCGGCCCGGGCCGGTCAGCATGGCAAGGGCTTTGCGGTCGTCGCCGAAGAAGTCCGCAGCCTGGCGGCCCGCAGTGCCGAAGCGGCCAAAGAAACGACGGCCTTAATCGAAGGCTCGATCGAAAAGGTTCAGGAAGGTACCAAGATTGCCGATGATACCGCCGCAGCCCTTGACGACATTGTTGCCGGGATTGATAAGGTTACGACCCTGATTGGTAATATTGCCACCGCCTCCAACGAACAGGCCTCAGGGATTGCCCAGATTGATACCGGAGTGGAACAGGTTGCCCATGTGGTTCAACAGAACTCTGCGACCGCCGAAGAAAGCGCCGCCGCCAGCGAAGAGCTCTCTGGTCAGGCTGAACTGCTCAAACAGCTGGTTGAAACCTTTAAGCTTCGCAACAAGGGCAAAGCCTTTTCAACTGCCAGCCCTGCGTCAAAGGCTACGGTTTCAAAGGCTGCCGAACCAAAGGCGACTGCCGCACCGCAGCGACCTGAGCCGGAACCGACCATTGACCTCGGGGATTTCGATATGGATAAATATTGATTCAGGTATTAAAGACAAAGGCAACCCCCTCAGGGGGTTGCTTTTTGTTTGTAAAATCCTGATAAATAAGACGTTTTAAGGGTAAGAATCGTTGTAGAGTAAGGAGGTTGACAATGAAGAAAGTGATGCTGACGACACTGGTTATTTTGCTGTTTGGGATTGCTTTTGGATGCAGTTGTACCCAAACGGATAACACCAACAGCGATGCCAAGCCGCAAACAGAAAATAATAACGAAAATGCCGAGGCCGTGACGGATTATTTCCCGATTCAGGAGAATATCAAATTGGTTTATGAAGGTGAGGGCAACGAATTTGCCGGCTTCACCCTTTTAAATGACTACACAACGGAAAACCAGGTCCAGCAACGGATCAATAATGGTGGCACCGAAATCGTGAACGTTTTAGCGTTGGCTGACGGAAAACTGACCCGGAACTTTTCTCAGGGTGAAACCTATTACCGGATGAATTTTCTTGACCGCAGTGAAAATACGGAGATTCTGCTGATGGAGCCACTTGAAAACGGCACAAGCTGGACACTATCTGACGGCCGCAAGCGGACGATCACCGATGTGTCGGCGCAAGTGATCACCCCATCGGGTAGTTATATGGCCATTGAAGTCACAACCGTCGACCCCCAAAAGCCGGCAGAAAAAACCGCGGATTATTATGCCCGGTCGGTCGGGCTGGTCAAATCAGTCTACACCTACGGTCCAAATCCCGAGGAAAAGATCACCGCTTCGCTTAAAAAAATCGAGCAAAATGCAGTGTTGACCCAATCGGTTAGATTTTTCTATCCCAACCCGGAGAGTGACGGGCTTCTCTATCTGGAGAAAACTGTTTCCTTCCAGACTAATGATATCACCCGGAAGGTACTGGAAGAAGCCTATAAAACCAATTCGCTGAGCTCGGTATTATCCCCGGGAGCACAGATCAACAGTCTTTATCTTAATCAGGATGGGATGGTCTATATCGATCTGAATCCGGCATTTTTAACGGAAATGAATGCCGGTTCCGGTTACGAAGCGATGATTTTGCAAAGTATTGCCAATACCTTTGGCAGCTATTTCGGTGCTGGGCGCGTGGTATTAACAGTAGCCGGACAACCCTACGAATCCGGTCATATTGCCATGGAAAAGGGCGATGTTCTGGAAGTGAATCTGGAGAATGCGTTCCCGATCAATTGAGTTAAAAATTTGTTGCAGCATTTTATCGGATCACAAATCAGAGCCAGTGCGGTAAATTTAAAAAAAGTCGTTAAAGCGATCGGCTATCTCAGTTCACCATCCTGGATTGTTTGCGCTAGCCCTGCTGCACCTGGTTCCGACCGGCCTTCCTGGCGGCGTTTAGCGCTTCATCGGCCCGATCGATCAGGCTTTGAAGGGTGCCGCAACCCTGATAGACCGCCACCCCCAGGCTGACAGTGATGTGGGCCGGCCTGGTAAATTCGTGGCGGGTAATCTTCAGGCGGATTTTTTCGGCAAAAAGCATGGCCCCCTCAGCATCGGTATCCGGCAGGATGATTAAAAACACCTCGTCGCCCCGGCGTTCAATTCGATCGGTTTGACGGATGTTATCAAGCAGAACCTCAGACAGTTCGTTAAGCAGAAGATCCCCGGCCGATTGGCCGAAACGATCGTTAACCCATGGGAAATGATCAATATCAATAAAAACGACCGCAAAGGGTTGGTCACAGCGGCTGGCCCGTTTATATTCTTCCGATAGCAGATTCTCAATCTGAAGACAGTTATTGGGCGGGGATCGTTTTTCAGTATCGGAAAGACGGGCGGACTCCAGCTGGATTCGCTCAATCTTTTGGATTAAACTGAGTAAATCCGGATTATTTGCGTATTTGGCCGGCAGCGGTGTCTTTTGATCATCAAGCAGGGCATTAAGATAAAAAATCAGCGTGCGGGTATCATCGGTTGACATCATATTCTCCTTGTTCATCAGTTAATATTGTTGTAGCTTTCAGTAAATTTATACCCATCTAAAGGTCAATCATTCGACTAAAATTGTTAATTGGGGTTATCAACCGATCATATCAGAGAAGTAAAGAGAATCATTTTTAAAATCCGAAACGGTTTAAATAGTCGTTGTTATTTAGACGGCTTCGGATTAGAATAAGGTTATGTATGAAATGGGAGGATAAAGATGAAGGTAATGGTTTTTTTAGCACCAGGATTTGAGGAAGTGGAAGCCTTAACGGTTGTCGATTATTTAAGAAGAGTCGCACCGATTAAGGTTGAGATGATCAGTGTCGGAGATGGCCTGATGGTGGCTGGCAGCCATCAGATTGAGGTGAAAGCGGATCGCCATATAGATGAGCTTGACCGCCTTGACGGTTATGAAGCCGTCGTGATTCCCGGTGGAATGCCGGGAGCGACCAACCTCAGAGACGATCAGCGGGTAATCAGAATTGTCAGAGCGATGCATGATGGGGGAAAAATTGTGGCGGCCATCTGTGCCGGGCCGATTGTGCTGGCCAAAGCCGGAATTATTGAGGGCAAGAAAGTGACCTCTTACCCGGGCTTTGAAAAGGATTTGCCACATGCAAGCTATCAGGAGACAGCCGTGGTTCGCGATGGCCAGCTGATTACCGCCCGGGGGCCCGGCAAGGCGGTGGACTTCGCCATGGAACTGGTGACTGTTTTGGCAGGGGCGGAAGCGGCCGAAACCCTGCGTAAAAATATTCTCTATGACCGGAAGTAAAAAACTATGCTGATTGTCGGATTAACTGACCGCCTTAAAAATAACTTAAAAGGATTTACAGAAGTATTGACAGCTGAAAAAAAAGATGGTATAAAATAACCATAGTTAGCACTCGTTAAGTGAGAGTGCTAACAAAATACAATGTAAAGGAGTAGTTATGATGACAGCACTGATTCCGTTTAACAGAAAAAGAAATGATTTGATGAATACCGGTTTTAATGATTTCCAGAATATGCTTGACGACTTTTTTGCAGAAGGTTGGCCGATGCGAAGAAGCTTAGCGGGGGACACCTTTAAAATTGACCTCCAGGACAATGAAAAAGAGTATATTGTTGAGGCCGAGCTCCCCGGCTTCCAGAAAAATGAGATCAGTCTATCCCTGGAAGAGGGCCGACTTCAGATCGCCGTCAAGAAGGAAGAAACAAAAGAAGAAACAGATAAAAACTATGTTCATCGGGAACGAAAATACACGGCCATGACCCGCAACGTCTTTCTGGCCGATGCCGCCTCGGACGACATCAAAGCCAAGCTGACGGATGGGGTTCTGACCATTACGGTGCCCAAACAGGCCAAGCCGGAGCTGACCAGACAAATTGAAATTGAATAAAGCAAGAAACGCCCTATTTGCAGCAGATAGCCCGCAAATAGGGCGTTTTTATAGTTTTTATTTATTAGTATTACGGATATAGGCGGTATTCTTACCAGCCCCAGTTTTAATAATATATCCTTCTTTTAATAAAGATGCCAACGCAACCTCAACTGTTGATGTACTAATATCGGGACATTTTTCTAAAATTACTCGCTTTGACAGCTTTTGAAGGGTGTCATCAAATAGTTTTCTAATCCGTTCTTGTTTGGACAGGCTTCGATCCTTAAACAATTCAACACGGGTTGAAAACTCTTTGTAAGCCCTCAAGATGACTTCAAGGTAATACTTAACAAACGTAAAATAGCGGTTGTTTTCTTCCTGCCATCCAATTGAGCTGTCATATAACACCTCATAATAGGTTTCTTTGGTATTTTCGATAATCATTTCAATACTCAAATATTTCCCGACAATATATCCGGAGCGATATAAGATCAGTAAGGTCAGCAATCGGCTCAATCTCCCGTTTCCATCATTGAAAGGGTGGATGCAAAGAAAATCCAGCACAAACATTGGAATTAACAGCAACGGATCATACTTATCAGCGTTCACTGCTTCAATAAAAGTCGTCGTTAAACGATCGACTGCGTCAGGTGTTTCAAATGCAGAAAGCGGTTGAAATCTTACCTTACGTTTTCCACTTGCATCGGTTTCAGCAATAATGTTATCTGAATTTTTAAATTTACCACCACTTGAAGATGGACTGAAATGATATAAGTCTCGATGTAACTGTAAGATAACATTTGTGTTTGGGACAATGTGATCGTAGTTTTCGTGAATCAAACTTAACACTTCCCGATAACCGGCAATTTCACGCTCTGATCGGTTTTGTGGCTCAGCCTTTAGTTTTACCAGCGCATCCAAACGTTCATCGGATGTATAAATACCTTCGATTCGGTTTGAAGCACCAGTACTTTGAATCTTTGCAATTTCCAGCATGGACTCAAGGATATCGGGCTTCGCTTCAATGAAAAACTCCTGCTTTCCCTTATATTCATGAATTGCCGAGATTAAGTTCATTAACTCATAATGCATCAATTCATCAGGGAGTTTTGTGTAATCAAACTTACGCATTTTCGATTCCTTTCTGCCTAATCGATTCTCTTTCTGCACAATATTATCAACTAATTGTGCAGAAGTCAATCCTCTTAGGTAGAATAATCGAAACGAGCATTAACGTAAGTTTGTGAAAGTGTCAGGCACGTTGGTAGTTCGTTGGTGGTTTTGTGGCCTTTCTTTTTGACGAAGCTGATCCCTTCCATCACCGTGTTGATCGGACAGATAAAGCCGCAGTAAAGGCGGCTCCAGAACAGCGAAACCAGCAGCCCAAGCCCAAAAACGCCCATCCACAGCTGAATCTTAGCAGTCGCCAGCAGGGCCATGAACAAGCCTAGAAAAGTTAGCTGGATGACCCGGCGCCAGACGGTTGTCATTGCTGGTTCGGCTGATAAAAGGCCGGGCCGGGAGCTTTGACCACAAAAATTTCCAGAATTTCGGGATCCCGGTTACTGACATTCATTTTGACGTGGTAGGGAATCGTGATGATCGCTCCGGCTTGATAGCGGTGGGCTTCCTGATCACCCAGCTGCAGGGTTACCGCCCCTTTAACGACAATCATGTAAACATTGGAATTGGAAAAATGCTCCTTTAAACCCTCGCCTTCCGGAAAAATCATGTGATTGATCATCACCGGCTGGTCGTCGATAATTTTTTCGATCAGTTTTTCGTTGCCACTGGTAAATGCATAAATTTTTTCTAACATGATAATCTCCTTTAACTTCAAGATATAATTTAGTATAATTGATCAATAACGAAAAAAGTGTTACTATGGTAACACAGCGGGATAAAAAATGAAAAATAATGAGATCTTGCGCTTATTGACCAGCGCCAATTATTTTAGTGGCTTTTGTGAAGCTGAGCTGGCAGAAATAATCCATTCGCCAAAAACGAAGATCGGAGAATATCTTAAGGATCAGGTCATTCATTTAAAAGATGAACCCTGTCAGCGGATGGACGTGATCCTTGCCGGCCGGGTGTCGGTTTTGAATCTGGATGAAAATGGCAATATGCTGATTGTCAACGTCTTTGGCGCCGGGGAAAGTATTGGCGAAAACCTGCTCTTTGCCGTCAGAAACGGTTATCCGATGACGGTGATGGCGGCCACTGAGGTGACGCTGCTGCAGCTGGAGCGGGAGCTGGTCGTGGCCCTCTGCCAGAAAAATGTCGATTTTCTTAACGGGCTGCTGCAGTCGATTTCCGAAAAGACAATGATTCTAACCGACAAGTTGACGGTGATTTCCTTAAAAACGGTGCGCCAGCGGATTAACGACTACCTCAGCCATCAATACCAGCTCCAGCAAAGCCCGGTGATCACCCTGGGGTGTTCCAAAAAAGAATTGGCAGAACGGCTGGGCGTGCAGCGGACTTCCCTGAGCCGGGAACTGACCAAAATGAAAAAAGCGGGCTTGCTGGATTATGACGCCAAAACGATTTCGATAAAAGCTTAGGCGTGTCGGGCATCCGACAGATACGGCACGTTTAGATGAATAAATTAAAGCAAAAACGGAAAAAGGGTGATATAATCAAATCAATACTATCACAGGCGATGAGGTGATGAAAATGAAGCGTGTCACAATCGAAGAAATAAAGAACAGCGTGGTTCCCTACGGAAAAACATATGATCTTGCAAAAATCGTTCTGTTTGGTTCTTATGCGCGACATGATGAGACAGAATCAAGTGACATTGATCTTTTGATTGATGCCGAACATTCTGATTTTACGTTGTTTGATTTGTCAGGGATGCGACTGGATCTAAAAGAAAAATTCGGCCGAAAGGTTGACATTGTTACAGCCGCAGGTTTAGATGAAAAAGTTAAAAAAAATGTCATGGAGGATGAGATTATTTTATATGAAAGAGAAAAGTCGGAACATTGATATTCTTAACCATATTTTAAGCTATTGTGAAGAAATAGAAGAAGCGAACGATCGATTCAACCATTCATTTGACGAATTCAAAACCAGTAGTATTTATAAAAATGCAGTTTCCATGTGTTTTCTTCAAATTGGCGAATTGGTCAAACATCTGACTCCTGAATTTAAAGACTATAACAGTGAAATCGAGTGGCGGAAAATACAGGGAATGCGCAACATTTTTGCCCATGATTATGGTAATATCGACGTATCAATTGTCTGGCGAACCATCGAAAGGGAACTTCCCAAACTGACAGCATTTTGTCAGAAAACCATCGAATACCAGAAAATCATGAATCAGGAAGCGCAGTCAATTGATGATGATAATGGTTTTGATTTGTGGGAAGAACAGGAGTAATTAAAACGAAATAAGCGATCAGCCTATTCCAGCGGGAGCGCCGGCATTGGCTGATTTTTTGATGGAGTGCCTGAACAATGCGGGATGCGGGGGGCGATAGTGGTTTAATTCACATTAATAAAGAGCGGTTGCGATTTTTTTAAGGGTGAGTTAAAATTATACCGTAAATACCAAGCCCGGATCGTTGCCATCCTCGACCGCTTCGACACCCTCTGCAACGACCTGACCAGCGGCCTGCCCGCTGAAATAGAGGCCCGCCGACAGCAATACCTCCACCCGAATCCTTAAGCAGCAGCTGGCCGACAGCAGCTCAAAAATCATCATCACGACGATTCAGAAGCTTGATGTCTTTGTATCCAAAAACAAGGGTCATGCCGCCTTTAAAAAACATGTTGTGATCATCTTTGATGAATGCCACCGGTCGCAGTTTG
>CAZEBY010000039.1:0-23683 GCA_964510565.1 uncultured Lachnospiraceae bacterium
GCGTAGTTTGTTTCATTGTTCATAAAATCGGGATAGTTGGGATAGATATGATAAGCGCCAAAGAACCCCGACTGGAGTTTTTCTTTTGTTGAAATATGATTGATATCAACAGCCACCTTATCATTATACTGTTTGCTCTTATCACCGGCTTCATTCCATTCCGAACTGTGTTCGCTGGGATCCAGGGTCGGCCAGCTGACGATCCCGACCGGATGCTGCCAGAAATAGCGTTCTTCTTCGTATTGCAGCACAACATCACAACTCATCGCCAACCAGGCCTCGGTCGGGCTGGCATTGGCTTCAGTATAGAGATAATTGCCGCTAAAGACAAAACCGGGGTTTTTCGCGTTGGTGCTGAGCACTTCTTCCGGTTCCATTTCCCGGCCCACCAGATACCCGATCACATAAGGTGATGCATCGGCGGTATAGTAACCATAAGCCCGTCCCTGACGCGGGGCGATGTCGGCCTGGCCATGGATGGCATCGATATCCATTTTTATTTCCGCCTGATAAGCGGCGTTATAATCCGCACCCAGATAATTTTGCTCGGCGGGGTGCTCTTCCGGCCAAATTTCCTGATAAAGCCAGAGCTTCGCCTCCGGATGGTGTTCATTATAATAAACCAGCGCCGAATAAAACTGCGGTGGCAACAGGGTGTAAACCCGAATGGTATTGGCATTCATCTCACCAATCTGTTCAAACCAATTCAGGTACAAAGCTTCGTCATCGGTGAATTCGGTAAACCATTTCCCCGGAACACTGGCGCCGATATTGACCCCGCTGGCATAAAAATCTTGCCAGTTGCCATCCACCAGAACCTGAAAGCCGCTGCCGGAAGTCCGGGCCAGCATTTGGGTTCCGGTCGTTACCGGCTGGGCCGCTTTACTTTCCGGCTTGATTTTTACGTCACGAATAATATTCTTCATCAGGGGAACATAGCAACCCCAGTAAAATTTCGTGTCCGCATTGGGGTTCGCCAACGAAAACCACTGCTTAAGCTGGGCAAAACCGGCATAATTCCAGAGCGTTCCCGAAAAATCCATCTGGGCAAAATCACCGGCAAAATAGTAAGCTGTGTAGTGGGAATTGACTGAGCGGGTAATCGCTGCATACTCCGTACCCAGACCAAACTCCGCCAAAGCCGCTTGCCCCGCTTCAGTGACATCTAAATTGAGGGTTGCCAGGGTTTCGGATGAGGCCTGGGGTTTGACCAGATCAAACCACTGTTGATAGCGAAACTTGCTGCGCACTCCAAATTCATCCTGATAGGCCTTATCAAAAATAAGACTGACCTGACCCTTGTTGAGCGCTTCCCGGTCTTTTAAAACCAGTACCTGATCCTGATTGGACACCAGCACCAGCCCGCCACCGCGATAATCCCAGGTTTTACCGCTTTGTCGCTCATAATTATTGACAATAATTTCGGGGATTTCGACGTCTTTTTTGAGATCCGGAAAATATCTGCCGCTCCAGCCGGTAAAGGTCACCCGGAAAATATCCTGCAGTCCCTGTTGGCTGCCGGCATCCCAGATGTCGAACTCGCCGATAATGGTGTTGCCACTACCGAGATTGTTTTTAATGCTGCTCAGCTCGGCTTCACTGAGATTACCAACCAGCGGCTTTTGCGCCACCCCGGCGTAGATATCATCACTGGCGCTGCCGTTGAAATCGCTGGGATAAACCCCATCGGTATCGGCCAGATAGATCAGATCCGGCATTTCTTTGGCCTGGGGGATTTCCTTAACCGTATAGGCTTCATCCGACTGGGGAAAAACCCCAAAATAATCGCTGTCGTAGCGCAAAGGGTTACCGGTACTCCCGAGTACAACTTTTTCACTATTTAAGGCCCACATTAATCCCTTGTGTTCTTTATAGCTGGTATCCGGTACGGTTTTATCCACCACCCAGATATTTAAAGGTGTTGATGCCTGGCTGTTCCAGATTATAAACGGCATCACAAAAACAGCAACTAGCACTGAAGCGATTCCGATAATCCATAAAACCATCGATTTTATCTTCATGATGTCACCTCATCCGCTTTTGCCGCAAAACCTTTACGGTCCGCCTTCTGCCAGCCCGTCGGTTTCTTGAACATGTTAAGATAGCCCCCAAAACGCCAGAGACTAAAGAATTGCCGCACCCCAAAGTTTTCAATGACGGCGTAAAAAACCAGAATCCACAATTCTTTCCGGGAAAAATTCTGACCGTTTTTTTCGGAAATCAGTAGCGACGATACGGAAACCAAAATCCCCATCAGCACCATGGCAATAAATAAAATCATCGCAATTTCGACATTGAGTATCCCTAAAAACGCCGACAGGATCACCATCAGATAACCCTGCATCTCAAACAGCGGCCCCAGCATTTCAAAAATATAAAAATAGGGCATGGCAATCGTGCCAATTCGGCCATAGCTGGGGTTAAACATCATCTTCCGATGAAATGTGAGAATCTCAATCAGACCCCGATGCCAGCGGTAACGCTGCTTTTTCAGGGTCTTAAGATCTTCGGGCACTTCCGTCCAGCAATTGGCATTATAGGCATAGAGAATTCGAAACGGATGTTTCGCTTCTTTCATCTGGCGACTGATCCGCACGACCAGTTCCATATCTTCGCCGACGGTATCGGTTTTGAATTTACCGCTACTGGTCAGATAACCACCAACATTGACAATCCGCTCTTTGCGAAACAGGCCAAATGCCCCGGAGATAATCAGCAGACAGTTAAAATACGACCAGCCCAGGCGCCCGGACATAAAAGAGCGGATATACTCAATGGTCTGAAACCGGGCCAGCTTGCTTTCGGCCAGGCCTTTCTGGGCAATCTGACCGTGATCAACGGTGCAGCCGTTAATTGGCATAATATTTCCCCCTAAAGCCGGGGTTTCAGTTTCTTCATCCAAGGTTAATGAGGCCAGTTTAATCAGGGCATCGTCTTCCAGGAGCGAATCGGCATCAATCCCACAGACGTATTCCTTGTTGGCAATATTGATGCCGACGTTAAGGGAATCCGCTTTACCGCCGTTTATTTTATCGACAACAATCAATTGCGGCCGCGACCGGTTCAAATAGACCCCCCGCACCGCTTTGGTGCTGAGACGGCTGTCATAAAGATAATCAACCCGTTTTAAATCATAGTAGCGGATCAGGGTGTTCAGGGTCTGATCTTTGGAACCATCATTGACGATGATCAGTTCATATTCCGGATATTTGAGATTAAGGAGCGAATTGGCACTCTCGATAATGGTTTTTTCTTCATTATAGGCTGGCGCAATAATCGAAATCGAGGGCAGCATCCGTTTTTTGAAAAGCAGGGACATATCCTTAATCTTCCACAAGCGCTCCTGCCGGAGCACGCAGATGTAAGAAAAAAGCAACAGAACCAGATAAATCAGATTGACCGCCATGGCATAATAGGCAATGTAAAAATTAAAGTCCCTCACAAAAAGCTCCAGCTGATCATAAAATGGCATCACAAAAAGAATACTTAAGTGGCGCAGGCAGTAAACAACCGGCACAATCAGACCGCTTGCCAATAATATCACAAACAATCGCCGGGTCATTTTTTCATCCCGCTTGACCGTTTCAGTTTTGACCGTTTCGGGGATTTGTGTCAAGCCGCATTTTTTTGCCAGCCGCCCCTCTAAATACCGGGCAAAATCGGTTTTCAGTTTCTCCGACTGGGTTATCGCAGCTTTGATAATGGCAAGCAGTTCATTTTCAATATTGATATCTCTGTTTTTGTTGAGAAAGTCGATGACTTCACTGGTTTTTCCCATCAGGATGATTTCGCTGATGATTTTTTTAGCGTCGCCATTGTTTTTTCGGGTCAGCTTCATGATGAAATATTCGATCCGCAGGGCCAAAATCGTGGCCAGATCTTTCTTCACCCGACAATCCGTTTCTGCCAAAAAAGCTGAAATGACCTGGTTAAAATAAATCCGATTTTTTTCAATCAACGACGATATGCTATTGATGGCACCTCTGGCAGTGTCCTCCTGTTTTAAAAAGCCCAGCAGCTTGTCCAGTTTTTCCGGGGATTGAAAGTTTGCCAGGGCCCGCATGGCGGCATTTCGGATCTCCATATCATCTGAATAAAGATACCGATCCACATCCAGCTCTTTGGGATAATACTCAGCGACGATTCCACACGCCTTGATGACCAGTTCTCGATGTGCCTCCCCACTGTTGACGCTTACCGGCAACAGTTCATAACGTCGACAACTGAAATCAGGTTCCACACGCCCTTCGTATCGGCACTGCATCCGAGTATCATTTGGTAATGGTCTGCTGTTGCCACAGTTGATGCACTGCTGGCCCGCTACCTTGCCATAGCGGCTTTCCAGGTGCTCAATGGTTTCTTTACGGGTTCTGATCAGCTCAATCAGATAATTTTTTAAGGTCTCCGAAAAATATATCCCTGAAAAATCCACGATCAATTCCTGAAATTCAATTTGCTGACTATTAATGATTTGGGGCAAGAAGTTGTGAAAGTCTTCCCCGAAATCAGTAATCAGCATATTCACCTTATTCCGGTAAAAACGGCTTTCACTCAATAATGAATTGGTCAGCACCGTCAGCGATTCTTTATTACCAATATCGGTGAGACCGTTGGCCATATATAACTTTAAGGTACTGTTTGTTTCTTTTTCCAGGGCTGCCTCCAGCCCCCGTCGGGCGCTGTCGGTGCCGAGGACGCCTAAATACAAGGCCGCTTCCGCCTTACGGGGAATGTTGCCGGATCGGAGTCCTCTCAGGGCTCTTTTTTCAAACTGCCCCACATCGACCAATTTGGCAATATTGTCTTTAAGCTGCTGATCATAGCGTATCGATTGGCCGATTTGGTAATAGTTGGCAATTTCCATTCGCTCATGGATTTCCACCGAATTTCCATAAGCGATGTCCAGCAGCTGATCTTTCTGCTTCCTGGCAAAACGTTTGATTCTGTCACTTTCCCGTCTTCCCCGGATCAACCGAAAAATAATCACCAGATCGGCGATCATCAGCAAAATCCCAATAATGATCCAGATTTCAAAAATTTCGATCATTGGCCTAATTCTCCCTTGATCTTATTCTGGATAACCCCCATTAGTTCTGAGAGCATAAAGGGTTTTTTAAAATAATGCTCCACCCCCAAATTGGATGCCCGGAGAACGGACTCATCATTTTTTAAATAGGATAAAAAAACAAACGGGATTTTATTGGTATTGGAATTGGCCAGCATTTCTTCCCGGAACAGGAAACCATCCATTTTAGGGATCATCACCTCCGAAATAATCAAAAGCGGACTGTCATCCACTGCGATCTGTTGCGCTGCCCGTCCGTCACTGGCAGTAATCAACTGATAATTGATATTTTCCAGCGCAGTTTTTAATACATCCACTGTTATTTCATCCGAATCGACAACCAGTATTTTTCCAATTGAATGCTGATACTTGGTCATGGATGACTCACAGCAGACCATGTTTCTTCCCATGTTTCTGGCAATTTTAACCCGCATGGCGGCCACATTATAAAACTCTTCATCCAATTTTGAGGTGTAATCATCTGCTTCTCTAATCTCATCGAGATTGACCACTCCAATGGAAGCCGTGATTTTTTCTATAAATTTCTCCGACGTGGCAATGGAGTTTCTGATCTTTTCGGCGAAGTCAAGAACTTCTACTTTTGAGGTCTGGGGCAGATAACAGGCAAACGTAAAACCCTGGAGTTTGAATAGCATCTCACTCCCGGTCTTTAAATCCTCGAGAATAAAGGTCACATTGCGCTGTATTTCTTCCGCTTCATCATGACCATAAAGATATTCAATCCGCTCAATATTGTCCAGACTGATAATGATCAGACCCGGATTCTGTTCGGATTTATCAGCAAGAATGCTGTTGATTTCGCTACCCAGATAATTTTTAAAAAAATCGAAATTATATAATCCAGTAATTGCACAGCGGATCAGCTTATTCTGGGATTCTAAAATACTGGACTCCAACCGGGTATTGATTTCTTTTAACATCCGGTTTTGTTCACTAAGGCTGGAAGCTTCATCTTCGATCTTTTTGATATGACTTTCAAATACATCCGGCATCGGAATGTCATATTCTTTGGACAAGGTTTCAGTTAGGGGTTCAATCACCATCAGCCAGGTAGCCCCTTTTCTGGCTAGAATCCGGTCAAAAATCATATTCCACAAGACAATACCGGTAACATTGTAGTCCGTAATACTCAGGTTTTCATCCAAAGTCATTTCCAAATCGGCCAGCAACTCGCGAACTGATTCCTGATTGTAAATTGATCCCAGCCGTTTTAAAACTATCGAGCAGATCCCCATATATCCCCCGGATTTGGCCAGATCTCGCTTAATCGGATTGAGCAGGGTGCCACATTCCAGATCTCTTAAGGCTTTAATATGGGTAATCACATTGTCTTTGATAATCGAGCCATGCTGGGGCACAATCATGGAAATGTCCATTCCTAAGAACATTTCCATCACTGGCCGCAAAATACTGTTGGCAGGCATATAATGTTCATGAAAAGTTTTCATTTTTTCCAGATAGTCATCTTGGGCATAAAGGCTCCATTCGTAGGAAAACGCACCAAAAAGATCACTTGAAAGCAGTATTTTTGTCTGATAATCGTAGGTGGTAAAGGCCCCAGGGAAGTGCAGATAAGGGGTCAGAACAAATTCCAGAGTCCGTCCGGATGCCAGTTTCAACTCAAAATTATTCTCATTGATAATATAATAATCGGATTGGATACCATAGTACTTGACCAGCGTCTGGGTTCGCCAATGGGTAACCACTTCAAACTTTGCGCCGGCTTTTTCAAAGAGCGGCACGGCTGAACAAAAATCCGGATCTTGATGATGAAGAATCACATATTTAATCTGTTCCAGCGGAATGATACCGCAGACATTCTCATAGACATCCTCAAAATCCAGCACCGACCCGGGATCAATGAGTACCCCTTCATCCCCATCCACAATCAGATAGGGATTGCAATGGAGTCCTCCCTCATGGGCACAGCCTCCAACCCAGTAAATTCCTGCTGCGATTTCTGCAGTTCGTGATGTTATCATTTATTACTCCTATCGGCATTCCAACACTTTTAAAGGCTGTTCATTCGTGTCTTTGTTGCAAAGGTTGATGTAATTTTTGACCACCGACTCCCAGGAGTAGTTGTCAACACTGATCTTTCTGGCCCGCTCCCGAATCTGCTGTCTTTCCAGTCTGTTCATTGCCTGATAATAGTCCAGCAAAACAGAAATATTACTGGCCAGATTTAAAACCAGCTGATCATCCAAGGCCAGTAGCTTCAACCTGTGCCGGTCAAAAACATCATCAAATTCATCAATATAACGTTTAATGACCTCGGAAAAGCCACTGTGATCGGTTTGGACCGGAATAATCCCCGAAGACAGGGCTTCGGCGGCCACCAGACCGAAGGCTTCCGGAAAGATCGAGGTCGCAACCGTAATATCAGCACAGGCGATCAGGTTTTTTAATTGGTTGTGTCCTAAAAAACCGGTCAGGACAAAGGCAGTGGCAATTTTATCTTTGGCCTCGGCAAAATAGGTCCTGGCAAAATCCGGATCATCCAGTTTTTTGATTAAGGCTCCAAAGAACCGGGCTGAGCAGGGATCGATTTCACCATCAAGGGTTTCCGGGTGCGTAATCAGCTTGATAAAAGCAGCTGGATCACCTTGATCCAAAGCCGCAATCATGGCTTCAAAATAGGATCGGGATGACCCAAAGCCGACCAGCAAAAAGCGCACCTGATGATGGTTCATCATGATCAGCGGCGCAGCTGCAATAATCAGCTGGATGCCTTTTGTCCATAAATATTTACCATAATATAAAATGATTTGTTCATTGCTAAAGTCAATTTTTTCTAGCTTGGCAACAATATCGGCATCGGTTTTCCAGAGCCCGTCATTGAGATCCGGGCTTTTGCGTAACTGCTGAGCGGCAATTTTTAGATCATTCACAAGGCTGTCAATGACCGGTTTTTTTTCACTGCTGTCAGTGAGGGTGATAAACTTTTGCAGATCCACACCGCCCGGGATGGCGATTGATTTTTTTTTGATCTGAACATCATTGTCA
The DNA here is from genome assembly GCA_964510565.1 of uncultured Lachnospiraceae bacterium. Taxonomy (GTDB): domain Bacteria; phylum Bacillota; class Clostridia; order Eubacteriales; family Eubacteriaceae; genus Acetobacterium. Next base: position 8,093 of record CAZEBY010000039.1, read on the forward strand.
AAAAATTCCTGAAACTCATTTTTCGAAAAATGGCTGACAAAGGCAATCCGGTCAGCGTTGGCAATCGCTTCCCGGGCGTAATCCTGAAGCAGGCCACTGTTTCTGACCGAAAAATTCAAACAGCTGCCATGAACCGTCATGACATGTTGACATTGACCTAAATGACTTCGGGCGACATAAACCGGCTGCATAATCGTATGGTTGGTCCAAACCATATCGGTTTGGCCGTTGATCAGTGCCGTATCGATCGCTCGCCGGTTATTATCAAGATAGCTCTCAATTTCTGTTTTGCTGCAGTTGGTAAAGGTTTTTACCTGATAGCCTTGATATTCATCATAAACATAAACCGGTAGAAAGCCGTTCAGGTTGGGACGATACAGATGGCATTTGCCCGGATAGGGGGTCTCGTTCTGGTAAACGATCCAACATTCACTGTTTTGGTCATTAAAATCGAAGGCTTTTTCAATAAAGTCAAATTGATCGGGATCATTTTCCTGACAGAAAAGATTCACCTGATGACCCATTTTGCATAATTCCCGACAGCTATTCTCGACAAAAAGGTTGCTGCCGGTTCCCTTTAAAAAATATCCGTGTACCATGACAATCTGCATAATATCTCCTTGCTTACTGAGCTTAGGTGCCGTTAAGCCGTCAACTTTAGTAAAAAGCTTAACGATTAAAACCCCACTCCAATTTTTAGCGTGGCGTTTTATTTTTTTCAGGCATATCTATTCGTTTTTAAGCTTTTTTTCGGCCTTTTGGGCATACATCCTTTGATCGGCCTGATGAAAGAGCGCTTCCCAGGTCCAGGGCTGATCTTTTTGTGGGTTAGTCTCGTCAACATGGCAATAGCCTACTGACAGACTCAGCTTGAGAACAGCATCAGCGATGCTGTGATTATGGTTTGAAATGATGCAGAAAATGCGGTCTTGCAGGTCTTTGGCGGCTGTGAGGTCACAATCATAGACAATAATATAAAACTCATCGCCCCCCACCCGGGCCACCAGATCGGTTTCCCGGAAAGCTTTTTTGAGGACCCGGCCAGCAGCGGTGATCAGCTCATCACCCCAGGCATGGCCAAAGTCATCGTTGACCCGTTTGAGTCCGTCAATATCACAAACAAAGGCGCAGACATGAGCTGGTATTGAATACCGACTGGTCTCCTGGTTAAAATAATTGCGGTTATAAAGACCAGTCAGGGAATCGTGATAACTGATGTAGGTAACCTCATCCCGGGACCGTTCCAGCAGTTCATACTGTATCGAATTGGAGATCGCCAGAGCGCTGACCCGGGCAATACTCAGGGCAAAATTGGCATAATCATTAATTTTCTCAGGCTGTTGAAACGCTCCGATTTCCAGAGCGCCAAAGGTCTCCCCATACCGGCGCAGTTTCACCACCAGAAACTGATCCTCCTCATCGATTTTAAACTCGTCATCGGGGCTACTGAATTGGTCCTTTATATAGGTGCCAAAATAATCGTCATCCCCGGCCTCCAGAAACCGGACCCGGCCAGCCCCAAAAATAAATTGGAACAGTTCTTTGACTTTTGCAATAATATCCCGCTTTTTGGTATAACCGGTGATCTCCTCAATAATGTGCAACACCGTCGCATATTCCGCCCCCTGTTTTTTCAGATCGTCGAGAATCTGCTTCTCTTCTTGTAACCCTTCCCGGTTCTGGCGCCAATCATTGATAATTTTCCCGAGAAAAAGGGACAATCCCTCCAATCCCACATAAATCATCCGATAGGGCAGCTTAACATAGGCGGCCAAAGCCGCCAGCGCTGTTTCAATATTGGGATCATTGCCGGTATCCAGCAAGACCAGCTCACTACAGCACTCCTGATAAAAATTTTGGGCTGTTACCTGATCAAAGCCCGCTTGTGCCAGATGTTTTTGCCAGTTAGAAAGCCAGCCACCTGTGACGATATAACCGCCTTTTTCAATAATGTAGTCAACAAACTTCTCGTTCAGATAATCGTGAAAACAATGCTCGCCCTCAAAAATCACCATCGATTGATCATCCGGGGACACCATTTTAGCAACATCACAGTCGCGGCTGGTGATGAGCATTTTTTCACCACTATCCGCGGAGATCTGCTTTGCCACCGCCGGCTTTTTTTTGCGGTCATTGCAGATACAGCTAAATGGCACCACCGTGACAAAATCGAAGTGCTTACTCGCGATGATCTGGCGGTAGTCCCAGGCGAAATTTTCACAAACATAGAGGTTAAGATGCATCGTGATCTGCTCCAATCCATTTAAGTGGATACTGACCCCATTCCGCCACGGTATCGGCAATCGTTGCCAACACCGCCGGCGGTACCTGATAGGGGATTTCACCATGGGAGTCCGAGAGTAAAAAACCGCCACCGATACCCGCCTGCCGGATCAGTTTTTTGACGGTTGCCCGGGTTTGTTCCGGGCTCCAGCTAACCATTTCAATGCCGTTAAGATTTCCCAGCAAAGCGATCCGATGACCAGCCCGAGCCTTTAAAGCCACCACATCATCCTCCAGACCAAAACCCAGCAGGGCCGTTTTACTGGCAATAATTTCGTCCAGCACCGGCAATGTCAGTCCCGAGGCCAGATGGGTGGCTGTGGGACCGTTAATTTTTGCCAGGGTCTGACAATCAAGGGGATAACCAGTTTTTAAATAGGTAGATTTATCGATGATCGTCGGCGACGCCAAAGGGTTGAAATAACAGATCGCAGTAGCCCCCGCCGCCAGCTGAGCATTGGCCCATTCGATACAGAATGCACTGTTTAGAGCCATCAATTGTTTAAACAGTTCCTGTTTATCGTAAATCAGTTCCAGATATTTCTCAAAGCCCAGCTGCATCACCGGCAGCGAAAATGGCGACATCACTACCCCGATAATCGGGATGCTGTCTCCGACCGCCTGCTTAAGCCCCCGGGTCACCGTCAGAATCCGTTGCAGTCCCGGGCTGTTGCCAAGCTCCGGCCGGGTCAGACTGGGAATCGCGTCGAGGTCATCAATCAGGGGTGCCCCGGCATTCGGCGGACCGTCCTCGATAAAGATCACCTCGCCGCCAAAAGCTTCGGTTTCAATGGCTGCATAGGCAAAGGTATAAAGGCAATCGCTCTGATATTTCTGTTGCAGCGCCAGCTGGGTCTTGATCACCAGCTCGGCATCGCTAAAATAATCTTTCACCGGCATATTCAGTTCCCGGGCACCATAGTGCGAAAATAGCAGTAGCAGCGGCACCCGATCCGGTTCCTGATGGGATAAGGCAGCCAGCACCCGTTCCATTGATGTCATTGTCGTTTTCATTGTTTTGCCACCAGCCTTTCAATGATCGGAATCACTGCCGTGGCGTTTTTGCCATCGGCATCCGCCCCGACCTCTTGCCACAAATGGCTGTCAAAGCGGAAGGGCGCCCCGCCGACAATCAACCGGGTGGTTAAGCCCCGCCGGTCAAACTGTTCCCGGATTTCTTTGACCTTCAGGGCCGAGGGCAGCATCAGGGTCGACACCAGCAGAACATCGATGTGATAAGCCATGGTTTTCTCGACCATCTCATCGACGCTCAGGCCCTGTCCAAAATCAAAGACTTCAAAACCTTCAGCTTGAGCCACCGCTTTGACAATCCGCTTGCCCAGGGCATGATTATCAATTAACACGCCGATGCCAATTTTGGGGCTATTTTTGCGGACCATCCGGAATTCCGGCAGCATCCGTTCAATGATCTCCTCACAGATCACGCCACTCATATAAATCTGGGACAGAGAATAATCCCCGGCTTCCCAACCATCCCCGATGATGGTCAGAGTCTCGGTAATCACCTGTTCCACCGCTTCAAAGGACTGTTTCTGGGCTGCCACCTCCCGCAGTACTTTTTCGGAACCGATCCGGTCCATGGCCAGCAAGGTATCTAGAAAAAGTTGCACATGTCTGTTGCTCTGCTCCATTTAATTTACCAACTTTCACAAAATATATTGTTTTTCTGTTCCGATGAGCTACTTATAAAGCTTAGTCGCGAACGCTCTTACTACTATTCATTTTACCTGAAATTTGTGCACTCGACAAGATATTCCTGGTTTAAAGCTAAGCGTTTTCTTCATTCTCTAATTGCTTTATTAAACTCATCCCTTTAATTCGATATTCTAGAATCAACGATGCTTGTTTTAATTAACTGCCCCCACTTCAAAAACATCTTCTTTTAACTGGTCATATTTGCTGGCAAAAACGCCACTATCTGCAATCATTATCGCTTCGATTCGTTTAGCCTTCATCGGCTGGTAAAAATAATAACCTTGAATTTCGTCACAACCATGCTCTTTTAAAAAAAGCAGTTGCTTAAGATTCTCAACACCTTCGGCAATGGTTGTACAGCCCAGTTTGATGGCTAAAACGATAATTGAAACGATGATTGCTTCATCTTTTCGATTGACACCGATCCCATCAACAAAGGGTTTAGGAATTTTGATCCGATTGAGCGGAAGTTTTTTCAGATAGGATAGTGAAGAGTATTCTGTTCCAAAATCATCGATGGCAATGGTTATTCCCATTTTGTTGATGCGATTTAATTGATCCAGTATTGTCTCCGAGTCCTCCACAAAGATGGTTTCGGTTATTTCAAGCTCGAGATTTGCAGGGATGATATCAGCTTTTTCAATGATCGTCTTAACACGCGAAACTAAGTCCGAATCTTTCAATTGCTTTGTTGAAAGGTTAACGCCCATTCTTAGCGGGATTCCAAGTCGTTTTTCCCATTCTTTTTGCTGTTTTACCGCTGTTTGAATGACCCAATCTCCGATGGGAATAATCAAACCCGTTCTTTCGGCTAAGGGAATAAACTTCAGTGGATTGATTATTCCCCGGGACGGATGATTCCAGCGGATCAGTGCCTCAAATCCTTTTATTTCATGGGTCGTTGCATCAACCTGAGGCTGATAAAAGAGCTCAAATTCATTGTTTTTAATTGCTGCATAAAGATCATTGGTCAGATTCATGTTTTCATCGATATCCTCTTTGAGGTTTTCTTCGTAAAAAACAAACCGGCCTTTCCCCTGTTCTTTTGCCTCGTACATGGCAATATCCGCATTTTTTATCAGCGTTTCTGACGAAGATCCATCCTTCGGAAAGCTGGAAACACCGATACTGGCACTGATATGCAGATTGTAACTGTCCATGGTAATCGGTTCTTCCAGCAATGTAAGAATTTTTTGACAGGCAACATTAACATCCTCTCTAATAAATGTATTATGCAGCAGAATTAAAAACTCATCGCCGCCAGCCCGACTGATAACATCACTTTCCCGCAAGCTTAGTTTTAATCTTTTTGCAACCTGAATGAGCAGCGCGTCGCCCATATCGTGACCAAGCGAATCATTAATAAGTTTAAAACCATCCAAATCTATAAACAGAACTGAAAATCCTTTATTATATCGCATCGTATAGGCGATGTGTTTTTTTAAATACTCATAAAAAAAACGTCGATTATATAATTGTGTCAGTGCATCTTCATAAATCATTTTCTTGATTTTTTCCTGGTGTCTGAGATTCTCTTTAATTTCATTCTTCAGTTTGGCATTCATTTTTTCCAGTTCTCCGGTACGTTGGCTTACCTTAATTTCAAGATTGCGATTAGCGTACTCCAGCGCTTTTTCGACCTCTTTCAATTCATTAATATCCTGAAAAGTAAAAACCGTGCCGATTTTGTTTGAAAACTGATCAAAATGCGTATGACTGGAAATAAGTACATGAATCAGATGTTGATCTTTCCCGATCAGCGTCATCTCTTTGCTGACAAGCTCTTCACCCGATTGACAAACACTACCCGAATCATCATAGAAATAATCGCAGATGTTTGATCTCAGTAATTCTGATTCCTGATAGCCTAAAATACGTTCCGCTCCAACATTCGCCGTAACAATCTTTTTCTGGCAGTCGATTATAATCAGTCCCTCATTCATCATCATAAACACTTCCATCATGATGCTTTCTGGTGTTATACTCATCATCCGGTATCTGGTTATCGCATAGTTCATTCCTACAACACAGATAATCGACAAGATAACCGTCATCGGTGGGAGTTTGCTTACACCGATCATCGGTAAAAGGGTGTCAAATAAACTGCCCAGTATGAGGGTTGAAAGAAATGAGAAGAATATTATTCTTGATTGCCGACGTTCGCGCTCAAAGGTAGTCGACCGATACCAATTAAACGTAATAACCAGAGACATTAAAATAAATGTGGCATAATAAACGGTAAAATAATAATCCCAAAAAAAGCCGCGATCCGTTGGTACGGCAAATGACCAGCCGCTCTGAAGCCGCAACAGATACGCTGGTTCAATGGGAGTAAAGGTATAATAGATCATACAGAAGACTCCTGGCGTAATAAGCAGCACATTCTTCCAGATTTTATTATAGAAATCCCGGCGTTTCGCTAAAAAAAGCACAAAATAAAATAGTTCTGTGAACAGGGTGGACCAGCAGATGATCATCATTCTTCGATACGCAGCTGCTATTTCAGCGGTTTCTGTTAAGGTCATCAGAGCAAGTAATAGTGACCACAATGAGAAATTCAAACAGATAATCCCAAATATCCAGTTGGCACCATTCTTTTTTTTGAGATATAACGTTATAATACTGGTGGTGAAATAAAAGGCGCAGCATAGCAAATAAATAAAGGCAAACCAGTTCATATTGTATTCCTTTCACGAGTTGCTTAAATGCTGCTCAACCAATAATTTTTTAAGTTCAGCTGCTGATAGCGGTTTATGATAATAGTATCCCTGTACTTCATCACACATTCGCTGATTTAAGAATTCATATTGTTTTTTTGTTTGAACCCCTTCAGCGGTTACCAGACAACCCATATCCCGGGCTAAAACAATGATTGCTTTGGTAAAGGCCTTATCTGTATCGCTGTTTATATCGCCATTAATATTTAGCATCGGAATCTTGATCCGGTCTATCGGCAACTTTTTCAAATATTTTAATGAAGCATACTCCGACCCAAAATCATCAATGGTCATATGCACGCCAGTTTTTTTCAGTGATTCCAGTATCTTCGGCATTTTTTCTTTTTCCATCATCGCCGTTTTTTCGGTAATTTCCAGTTCAAGACAATTATGAGCTAAGCCGGTTTCACGAATAATTGACTCGATGCGTTCGACAATTTGGGGATGCAGCAATTCCCGCGCGGATAGGTTAACGCTTATTCGCAGATCTGTTGCGCCCAAATCCTGAAATGCCTTGGCCTGTTGACAAGCGGTGTAAAGCACCCATTCACCAATCTCATTGATTAAACTTGTTTTCTCGGCAATCTTCATAAATTCATTGGGTAACAACAAGCCCCTGTTTTGGTGGTGCCATCGGATTAAAGCCTCGATGCCAACGATTTTTCCATTTAATAAATTGATCTGAGGTTGATAAAACAGCTCGAATTCCCGGTTATTTAATGCTTCATATAATTCGTGAGTAACTTCCATGGTTTCATGAATTTGCTTTTTCATCGCTTCAGAAAACCGCACATACTGGTTCTTGCCTTTTTCCTTGGCTTTATACATGGCAATGTCCGCATGTTTGATCAGTGTTTCCCCATCATCACCATCCGTCGGACAAATAGCCAAGCCCAGACTGGTCGTGATATAGCATTTCTGGCCATCTAAATGATAGGGCTGTTTGAAACAATCAAGAATTTGCCTGGCAATCGTATCCATTTCCTGATATTCGCCCAGACTTTGGATCAGAATAATGAATTCATCCCCGCCGATCCGGGCCACCAGATCGTTCTCCCGCATGCTATTTCTTAGACGCTGTGCCACCATTTTCAGTAACGCATCACCCATATCATGGCCCATGGTGTCATTAATCAATTTAAAATCGTCAAGATCCATAAAAAAAACACCCAGGAAACGGTCTTTACATTTACATTGATCGATAATCCTATTCAGGCTAGTCGTCAGGTAATAACGGTTAGGCAGACCGGTTAAGATATCATGATAGGCGATATCTTTAGCTTGTTCTTCCGATTTTTTTATGACATCATTCAACAACTCAATCTCGACGTTTTTTTCAATCACTTCCCGGTACTTTTTTTCCACTGAGAAGTATCGGTTAACATTAATCTGATGAACTGACGTAAGAATCAAACTTAATACGAGGAACAAAACAAACTGCACAACAAAATAGATTAAATCGAGATTTAGAAATTGATTTTCAAAGGTATGATAAATCGAATAGAAGAATGCGATGATTGTGGCCAATTCCAATACCATCAGCATCGATTTTGAAATCCGTACCAGTGCCAATGATAATTGGATAAAGGCGACTGTCCAGACAGCCGGACCAATAACATCATAAAAACGAATAAAAATATAAATCAATGTCAGACCGGATAGAATCGCGATAATCCTGTTCATGATCTTAACATTGATTTTGATTTTAACCACAAACCAAAACAGGATGGCCAGTAAAATGAAAAACAAACTGTCAACCAATGACTGGCCAATGCTGAACTTCTGAAGATTGAAACGCACCAGAAAATTGACGATGGCCGCAATGAACAAGAGACTTGAAGCATACATGCTGACCATGATATTCTCATAATAGCTGATCAATGCCCGATCTCCGGTTGACTCATTTATTTTATTCAGGACATCTGGGATCGTTTTTATCTTATTCATAGTTTGCTTTGAAAGCCTAAACAGCCACATTGCTCAAACTTTCTCATACACATGATAACAAGCATGCCGCTCGTATCGCATATACATAATGATGGTATCCAGCCACCATACCGTAAGCCAACGGTCGTTTGTCACATCCTTCCTTGATGAGTTGTAATCCGGTATTTTGTATCAGTGGTCAAGTCTTTCATTACAGCGAGCCAACGCCATTTTGAAGACCATACAAAGCAATTTTTTCTTACAGATTTATTGTTCTCAGTTTATATTCCCGTTATTTATTAAGTATAACGCTTTAATGCTTAATTCTAAACGGCAAACAGCGTTATTGCATTGCCCCGGGTTTGGCATTGATGCATTGCATTAATTGTTGAAAGCTGTTACAATTTGATTATAAACTACTTTTTTTATTAATTCAATAAAATGGAGCTGTCAATGTATCTGATCATTATTTTTTCCCTGATTTTATTAATTCTTGGCATTCGCGAAAAAGCAACCCACCAAAAAAATGTCGATGCGATTCCGCTTCGCATTAATGTCAACGGAATCCGTGGAAAGTCAACCGTTACCCGGCTGATTACCGGCGTTTTAGCGGAGGCTGAATATCAGGTAATCGGCAAAACAACCGGAACCGCAGCGCGAATGATCTATTGGAACTCGCCTGAGGAAACTCCCATCAAAAGACGACCGGAAGGCCCTAATATCGGAGAACAGCGTCGGGTTGTCGCCAAGGTCGCTAATCTGGGGGCGAATGCGCTGGTCAGTGAATGCATGGCCGTAAATCCGGATTATCAAATTATTTTTCAAAAGCAGATGGTCCAGGCCCAAGTTGGCGTGATCGTCAATGTGCTTGAAGATCATATGGATGTGATGGGCCCTACCCTGGACAACATTGCTGAAGCATTCACGGCTACCATTCCTTATCATGGTAAGTTGGTCATTGCCACCGGACCCTATCAGCAGTATTTTACAGATATTGCTAAAGCTCGAGATACTGAGGTATTTGTCGCCGATTCTTCGCAAATCACCGAGGAACAGATGCGTCAGTTTGGTTACATCGTATTTCCGGAAAATGTCGCCTTGGCGCTGGCTACTGCTGAAGCCATGAATATTGACGAAAAAACAGCCTGGAGGGGGATGTTAAAAGCAAACCCCGATCCCGGGGCCTTGCGTATCCATACCTTGTCGATCAATGGCCAAACAACCTATTTTGTGAATGCCTTTGCCGCCAATGATGCGACTTCAACACTGGCAATCTGGCAACGAACCGATGAGTTGGGCTATCCCTGTAATAACTCAGCCGTTGTCATGAATTGTCGTTCGGATCGTGTTGACCGATCGATGCAGTTTGCTCAGGATGTTTTCCCATATTTACCCAGCAATCTTTTTATCTGTATGGGTTCCAGCACGAAGCCGATTCTGGATGAATATAATGCAGGAAAAATTCAAACCGATGAATTTTATGATGCCAAAACTGCAAATGGATTTGATATATATAAAGATCTTGAAACCAAGCTTGCCGGTAAAGTCATCTTCGGGGTTGGCAATATTCATGGCACCGCCGAGGAATTCATTGAAGCTTTATTAAATATTGAACCTGAATTAGTCACAAAATAAATCAAACAAGGGAGAAGACAAAATGTACGGAACCGAATTGTATACTGCCATTATCATCGGTGCTATGATCAGTTTGATCTATACCGAAGCAACCGGAATTCTGCCAGCTGGTTTAGTGGTGGCCGGATATATAGCCCTAATGTTTAATCACCCCTATACCATTTTGATTATGCTGTTGATCAGCTGCCTGTCTTATTTAATCGTTACCCATGGTGTTGCCCGCCTGGTAATCCTGTACGGCCGCCGAAAATTTTTGGCGATGATCACGGTTGCGGTAATTATTACGGCCCTGCTCGGCATTATGGTTCCCTATCTGCCCTATGAATTTTTTGCAATTACCGGAATTGGCGTTATTGTCCCCGGCATCATTGCCAATTGCATTGATCGACAAGGCTTTGCGCACACCATGATCAGTACAGTGATCGTCAGTACGGCAACTTTTTTACTTTTATTTGGCTATAATGCTATTTTTGTATAACTAGGGTAGCCGATATGGATAAAAAGTTAACCTTTAAGATGAAAGTCCTTCGTTTTACCAAAAAATACAAAAAAAGAACAACACCGCATACCCTGATCGCAACCGCCATCCTGCTGTTTTTACTAATTCTTATACCGGCTATGGATCAGGTTCTGGTTCAGGGAAAACCTGAAGTGATGACTCAAACCGGCACATTTACGGCTAGCTTTACTGGTGATCTTAACTTTAATGACTACTATGAAAAATACATTAACGACAATGGAACTACCAAAATCACCCAGGATGTCATCCGTTATTTAGAAACATCTGATTATGTGACAGGTAATGTGATAGGTACCTTTACTGAAACCGAAGCTAAATTATTAGCTGATTCTCATTTCTCGGTTGTTGACGTTTATGATGAAACCGCAGCCGAAACAACCATTCTGGAAAAAAATGACCTACCCTATGTGGGTACCCGCTCCATTGGTGAAGACAATGTCGTTTATCAACAGATCAACGATGTAACCGTAGCTACACTCGGAACTTCAGAAGCCAGATTTGTTGACGATTTGAAATGGATTAAAGAGGCTAAATTAAATGCCGATATCGTCGTTGTCCATATTAATTGGTACGAAAAATACACCACCAAAGTCAGTGACAGCCAACGTAGCATTGCCAAAGCACTAGGTGATGCCGGGGCTGATTTTATTGTTGGTCATAACACCAGGGTTCTTCAACCCATTGAAATCTATCAGGATACGGTAATCATGTATAGTTTAGGTAATTTTTTGCATGGTGAGGTTTATGCGAGTACACTAGACAGTGCAATAATTCAATATACTACTGATGCTAATTTTTCCTCGATAACCATGAAAATTATTCCCTTGAGTTTGACTTATGGCCGACCTCATCCCGCCGTCAATTTAACCGAAGTCCTTAATCGACATAACATCTACGACGTGCTTACCCGCGAACTGCCTGATACCATTACAACAACTGAAACCAATGGGGTTCTCAGTTTTACACTTCACTAAGAAGACCCCACTTTATATTTCATAATCAGATAGGATGGAACTGATCGCTTGAAAGCAAATAAACATCTCACAAAAATTACTGTTCTTACCCTGGCAACCGCCTGTATTCTTTTTGGGGGACTGATGCTCCTGCTTAATAATAGCAACAAAACAAATCATGACCAAAACATGAATGCTTATCTTGGTACAAACAGCCAAGGAAGTCCTGGTTATGGCGTTGTATCGGACAATATCGAGGCAACAGAGATTGGTATGAAGATTCTTGAACAAGGCGGCAGTGCGGTGGATGCGGCGATTGCCGTTTCCTATGCTTTAGGGGTTATTTCGCCATTTGCCTCAGGTATTGGAGGCGGTGGCATTATGCTGGTTTATCCTGCTGATGGAACTGATCCGATCGTCTACGATTATATGGGGTCATCCCCGGCAATTACCTCTGGTTCAATCGCTGTTCCCGGTTTTGTCAAGGGGATGGCAGCAGTTCATCAGGATTTTGGAAAATTGTCGATGGCTGATCTGCTTGATCCATCCATAAAGCTGGCTAAAGAAGGTGCTGTAGTTACCCCCCTACTTGTAAGAATGATCACGAATTCCCAAGCTAAAATTGACCCTGCTGTGCGTGACGTTTTTTTCCCGGGTGGATCTCCAATCTCAGCAGGTGATCAGCTTAAACAACCAGCCTTGGCGGAAACGCTGGAAACAATTAAGTCAAATGGATCTGACGACTTTTATCAGGGGGATATCGCCAATCAAATCGCCAAAAGCAACAGCGGTGTAACGTTGCAGGATCTGTCATCCTACCAGGTTGAAAAGCGAATACCCGCTATGGGGTCTTTTGATGGATATGAGGTCTTTTCTTCAGCACCTTCTTCCGGCGGTGTTACGCTGATTCAAATGCTGGCGCTTTCAGAAAAACTTAAATTAAGCAAATATCCGGTCGATTCTCCGGAATACATCTCGCTCTTATCGGAGATAACCCAGGTCAGTTATAATGATCGATATCAGAATGTCCTTGATCCAAATTTTTATAATGTCGATAGTACCGAATTGACATCGGCAGATCATATTTCCCAATTAGCTGGAAAAATCACGCCGATTGTCAACCTAACGCAAACAATAACGGTGGATAGCCTTGCAGAAAGCAACGGAGAGGAAAATACGACCCATTTTGTCATTTGCGATCAAAACGGGATGATGGTTTCTGTAACCAATACCTTAACCTACTGGTTTGGCACTGGCAAAAATGTCGACGGCTTTTTTATGAATGCACACATGGAAAACTTCTCTACCAATGCTTCATCTTTGAATAAAGCCGAAGCCGGAAAAAGACCCCGGTCTTATATTTCACCAACGATTTTAGCAAAACACGGAAAACCCGTTATGGGCATCGGCAGTCCCGGGGGCAAACGGATTCCTTTGATGATAACAGAGGTACTTGACCGATTTTTCAAATATGACCAATCTTTACAGGAAGCAATTGAGGCACCTCGTTTTTTTAATGATCAGAATTCAGTTTATGTGGAAGACAATTATTTAACCACCGCAACCGAGGAGCAGCTCCGCGAAATGGGTTATTCTGTTATCAGATATGACAATCCCCTGTTTTATGGCGGGGTGAATTCACTTTATGTTGATTATCTGAATAATAAAATACTCGGTGACGCTGATGATCGACGGAATGCCTCCTGGCTATGGAATCGAAACTGAAAGAATCAGAATCCCCCAAAGAGCATTACTGCTGTTTCACACCCTTAAATAAACCTAACTAAACTAAGGAGGAAATTTGATGAAAGATGATTCTAAACTACAATCAATGCTATCAAAAATTAATAAGTTAATTCTAGGTAAAGATGAAACGGAAAAGGATAATTGTAAAATTGATGCCGAAGCCCAGAGAATTTATGGACTGTTACGAGCTGCCTATCAACAGATGAAGAACAAGGATGACGAGCTCGATTATTATGACTTTAATCCTCATACCGATGAAGGGATTTATATCCGTAATACGCCCCGCCCTTCTTTTGCGGTGGTTCTTCAATGGGATCTATCTGATTTTGATGATTTTTATGAATTCTGCCAGGCGAATATTTGTAAACCCTGTATGGATAAAGATCCCAATGTTTCAAATCTTGAATTTTTCATGGGGGTACCCGATGATCTTTGTCCTAATGGACGTAAAAGACTGCATTATAACTATGTACTGGCCGATGAACTCAAGTTTATTGATCATGGCCTCGAGGGATGCACCCATTCTTTTTGCAAAATTGCCATGAAAGAAATTAAGCATTAAAAAAGATGGTTTCCTATAAACGGAAGCCATCTTTTTATTTGTAGAAGTTAAAACTTATACCAGCCCAGCTTTGATCGCATTGACATATTTGCTAAATTCAGGTGTTTTTGACTGAAGACCTTTTGATGTCAAAGCTGAAAAGAAAGTTGCTCTTAATCCTGTGGATAATTCAATCTGAACCCCAGCTTGGCTTAAATTGTCATTTGCAATATTTTCTTGACTTGTACCAGCAAGATATCCCGGAGGATCTGCAACCTGATAACCAGCTGCAGTTAAGCTTGCCTTAATTTTATTTACCATAGCCGTGTCAAGTCCACTGACATAGGTCAGTTTTTCTGAACTTGAAAAACCGTGAATACTGAGCGTCTTTTTACTGCTTTGTACTAGAGAACGCGCAATTGGTTCATCAAAATTAGTTGATGTGATATGCAGTGAAAAATTATCACTTTTCATTGTACCGTAAAATCCATAGAATTTATAGGCAGATCCGGCAATGGCATCGGCTAATTCACTGGTTCCGGGTTCAATCATTCCGCCATGGATCGCAACAATTGCCAGATCAGAAGTAGTATTCCGAGATGCGATTTTATAATCAGTTCCCTGAACCTTCACAGCCGACAATTCACCGTAATTTGCATATAAATCGGCAGCACTGACAGACTGAACTGGTAGTGCCAAGGCACAAGTCAGGAATAAGCCTGCGATTACAGCCATAATTTTCGATTTTTTCATGATAGGTTCCTCCATTTTAATAGAAAAGCTTCAATTTTCAACTGAAAATGAAGCGAATACTCAATATTCTTTCGGTAACCCGGCCACCTTCGTCTTGCAACATTAGGTCCGTGGTTTTGCGTCTCCAACTTTCGTTGGGTTTGCCATTATCGTATTGTTTTATGAATATCAAGACCTCCTTTAAATAGAAAAACTTCTATCACGCATTACCGAAACAGAAGTTTGAGTTCAATATTTTCCGGTAACCCGGCTGCCATCGTCTTAAGACATTAGGCCCGTGGTTTTGCGTCTCCAACTTTCATTGAATTTGCCTTTTCTTTTGTTAAGAGCATTATTTCATAATCGCGATGTTTTTGCAATAGATTTTATTTTAAAAACAAGCTGAATAAATCAGGGAAATTCCAGCTAAACATTTTATTATATGTCTACGATTAGAAATGGCCTATTACAGGCTTTTTAGATGATATAATCAAGATACGTGTTTCTTTATTGCATTCTTCTATATTAAAACATAATCCGGAATCGCTATATTTTAAAGATTATTTTAAGATAAATTCCAACGACAACCGTACTTTTTAAATGAAATTTTTATGAGCTCAACAAGATTGTAATTATCGTTCTTAGTCACAAAAATAAGCTGAAGTTTTCATTATCGAGGTATTATAGACATTCTTCAAATAATCTTCTAAATTCATCTTGTTTCTCCTCACTAATATCGAATCCAATCAACCAGCAATACCTGATCGGTTGTGGGTGGCGTTCCCGCCAGCCAGTTCGGGTACCAGCTGTTGACCATCAGCT
>CAZEBY010000040.1:0-20230 GCA_964510565.1 uncultured Lachnospiraceae bacterium
GGGCATTGCGCAATGCATCCCGAACCGACTCTTCGATATGGTTGGGAATTACCATTACCGCATCAAGGGCATCGATCAAAATCCGGATCTTATCTTCCTTGCTCATTTTCATCTGTTTGTTTCCTTTCATGTTTACACAGCTTTTTTTCATTATCCCTATTCTATTGGTTTATCCTGAAAAAATCAACCCTTGGGCTTAACCCAGATAACTGCGCCATTGACATTGCTTATCAGCCGGTTGGTGGCGCTATTGGTTATTGCTGTTCTTCGATATATGTCACCATATCAAGGATAATCCCACCGCGACTTCCCGGACGGGAATCTTCTCATTTATTTTTGCTTTTACCGCAAAAGAAACACAGTGACAGGGGTAAAGGCTTTTAATCTGGTTTTCTACAAAATAAGCCTGGGTTTTAAAGAGCTGTTCATCGAGCTCAAAGAGATGAAAGCCGCCAATTACCCCATTAATCCGCTGATCCTGAGCGATTTCTTTGGCATACTCAATAATATTGCAGATCCCGCTGTGGGAACAGCCGGTGATAATATATAGTCCCGTCTCACTCTGATAGACCAGCGCTGAATCATCCAAAACCGCATCTGCAACCCATTGATCATTTTCACAGCTCATCCCAATTGGCTGCTGTCCTTCAAAATCAAACCGCCGGGGAATTTCCCCCAGAAACAGAAGCTTCTCACTGAGCCAGGTGGGCTGACTTGTCAGTGACAGCTGGCAGCTCTGATCGAGCTGCTGCCGTGATAGTGGTGAACCAATTACTTCACCTTCATCCTGTTTTTGATTAAAACACCGGGGATGGGCTATCAGCTTTGTGTTTTGGAGACTCATCTGATTCACCAGATATGCTAATCCGCCGGTATGATCATTATGCCCATGGGATAAAACAATGGTATCCAGCAGATTCAAATCAATTCCCAATTTTTTTGCATTGTGAATCAAAACGTCCGAATATCCGGTATCAAACAGAATTTTCTGCTCCCCCTCCTCAATATAAAAACTCAAAGCTGGCTCACCCAGAAAATACTGGTCGATATACGTGTTGTTATCAACTAATACTGTTAATTTCATCTTTTTCTCCCGATTCACACCTATTTTTACGGACATACTCAATTGCTTCCTTGCCAGTTATGTGTTCAATATCTATGGCAATTATATAAGCCTGGGTACAGCCATCGATTTCTTTTTCTTGATCAGCTTCCAGTTGATCGCTTGAATACTTTTTTACCAGAGCCCAAAATGCTTCCAGTCGTTCGTTGCCTTCCACAATTCGAGCTTTTCCAAATACAACAACACTACGAAAATACGTCGTATATTCCTGACTGACAATGGTATCCTGATCAATTACTGAAAAGGAGACCTTAGGATATCGGGTTATGGCATCGATTTTATGTCCAGCCTTCGCCGAATGAAAATAGACTTTATCATCCCAATATACAAAGCTCAACGGTACCGCATAAGGGTAATCCCCGTCGCCGAAGCAGGCCAAAACACCGTTTGAGCAACGCTCCATCACTGCAACGGTTTCTTCTGCCGATAATAATTGTTTGTTTCTTCTCAGCTCTCTAAACATTAGCTAATTCCCTTCTTTCTAAACACAAATTAAGCCTGAAAAATATCATCTAGATATCTCCCAGGCTTTTATCCTTCCGTGTCACAGCCCTAAAACTGTGGGTTCTCTCTTGGTCACAAACCAGCTAAACTGCGGAACCCTAGAAAACTCGTTTTTTTATTTTATTAACTCAACTTTCCCAGCTCTAAAAATCAGCTGAGACTTTACAACAACACACTCTGCAGCTTCTAAAAAACAGAAGTTGACAGAAAAATGCACCCAACGTCTGATATAATGAAAATGCAAACTAACAAAAATCAGACAGGAAAGGTGCATACCACTATGATAAACCAAAACAACCCATCTGAACAGACAAAAATTGCATTTTTAAAAGCTTTTAAAGCATTGAAACTGGCGGGATTACTCAGAGAGTCCGGGATCCGGAAAGCACAGGGGATAAAAGTTGCCCAAGTTTTCGAATTGCTGTTACTCCTTGCGTTTCAGGGAAAAAATCTGTATCGCTATCTGGATTCAAAATATCAGGAAACTGCGGCATCCAAAAATACTTACTATCGTTTTTTGAACACCTCAACTTACAACTGGCGGCGGTTTCTGACATCCCTGTCTGCTAAAGTCATTTCGTCATTCAGTCGCTTGACACGTCCAGATCGGATTAAGGTTTTTATTCTTGATGATTCGGTAGTCAGCCGGAACCGGAGCAAGCATGTTGAATTGCTGGCCAATCTCTATGACCACGCCGACCACCGCTTTATTAAAGGTTTTACCATGCTGGCGCTTGGTTGGACCGATGGCTACAGTTTTGTTCCAACCGATTTTGCGATGATGTCATCCGCCAGTAAAAAAAATCGGATACAGGAAGTTTCAGAATCAATTGACAAACGCACCAGTGGTTACAAACGCCGTAGTGAAGCTGTGAAAAAGAAAACCGATGTTGCTGCTCAAATGATCAGAAATGCTCTAAAGCAAGGTATTCAGGCTGATTATGTCTTAATGGATACCTGGTTTACCCACGAACCGATGATTCGTTCCATTCTGGATGAAGGACTGGATGTGATCGGGATGGTCAAGCAGTTAAAACAACGTTATCACTACAAAGAGGGATTTTATACCCTTCCGGAGTTGCGCAAACTCCTACCTGAATATACGCCCGGAAACCAGTTTGGATCCATTATTGTAAAAACGAAAAATGGGATCCCGGTTAAACTAGTTTTTGTCAGAAATCGTAATAACAAAAGGGAATGGCTGACGGTAATCAGTACCGATTTATCACTCTCGGATGAAGAAATCATCCGGATTTACGGCAACCGGTGGAGCATTGAAGTCTTCTTCAAATCCACCAAGTCCCTGATGAAGCTTGG
This sequence comes from uncultured Lachnospiraceae bacterium, assembly GCA_964510565.1. Classification (GTDB taxonomy): domain Bacteria; phylum Bacillota; class Clostridia; order Eubacteriales; family Eubacteriaceae; genus Acetobacterium. The sequence goes on from CAZEBY010000040.1 coordinate 2,945, forward strand.
CACTGAATTTCAGGGGCGAAGCTATGACATGATGATCAGCCACACAACTATTGTTTTTACCCGATACATCCTGCTGGAATGGCTTCGCCGAAACGAAAATGATGATAAAACCTTGTGCGAATTATTCTTCAGGCTCTGTGATGACATCCAGGATATGGCACTCTCAACCGCTCTTCAAAGTCTGATGAGCTTATTCGTTGAACAATTAAATTCGGTAGGCTCTAGAAAGTCTGCACTGTTAAAAAATCAACTCCAGCAATGGATTAACTCTCAGGCCTCATTTATAAAGGCTTTGTTTGGTCAATTAAGCTGGGAAAGTTGAGTTATTAAGATAATCAACTTTCAAACTTGCCAAAATTATAGCTTAGTTTTTCCAAGTTGTCAATGCGCGTCCCCACCTTGCAGGTTCTGCGCTGTTATCGCGTTTTTTCAAACTTGTCGCAAGGTGGGACTTTCAAAATACAAATGTTTCTTATTTTCCGACAATTCCAATCACGCCAGCCCGAAACGCCTTGCTATACTTCCGACAATGCTTATCCTGTCCCATTAGCGCATAGCTTGCAAAAATAGTCCCCATCATCTCCCGATTCAGTGGGTCCATCACGGCAGAATCCATGCCGGCTTCAATGGCAAACGCCATGGCCGTTTTATTCAATAGCGGCCGAACCGGCAGACCAAAGGAAATATTGCTGATCGCACCGGTAACATGAATCGTCGGATAGAGTGCCTTAATCGCCCGGATTTCCGCTGCAAAATTCAGCATCGAGCTGTTTTCAGTGGATAATGCCATAACACAGGGATCAATGTGAATCCGATCCGGGGTAACCCCATATGCCGCCGCTTTTTCCACCATGCTGCTGGTGATCTTGATTTTAGTTTCCAGATCATTGGGAATACCGTTGTTATCACAGGTCAGCCCGATGACTTCCCAAGCATTCCCCGCCATCATCGGCAACAACACTTCACATTTGTCGCCTTCTTCGGAAATGGAATTGAGCAGCCCCGGTTTGTTGGCGTACTTAAACACCTCTTCAATCACCCGAGGGTTGGGACTATCAATACACAACGGGGTATCGGTGGCATCCTGTACCACTGCCATCAGCCATTTCAGAGTTTCAATTTCCAGTTCCGGAGCAGTGCTGGCGCAGACATCGATAAAATGGGCCCCGGCTTCAGTCTGTTTGACTGCCCGATCAGCAATAAAAGCAGCGTCTCGTTTCTCGATGGCTTCCTTTACTGCTGGAATCGTGCCATTGATTTTTTCTCCAATAATAATCATATCCAACCTCTATACCCAATTCTGACAGATTTTGACGCCCTCTGCCGCATTGGTGGTGAATGCATCCGCACCCACAAACGCACAGGATTCCTGTGTGACCGGGTTGCCACCGATGATGATTTTTGCATCAATCCCAGCCACTTTTAAGGCATCCACAGTTTCTTTCATGGAGTCGATTGCCAGGGTCAGCACTCCACTCATGCCAATGATCTGAGGTTTAATTTCCTGTGCTTTGGCAACAAACTCCTCCACGGCGACGTCAATGCCCAGATCGATGACTTCAAAACCCGCCGCTTCTGACATACTTTTAAAAATATTCTTGCCGATATCATGGAGATCGCCATGAACCGTACCCAAAACAACTGTCCCCAACACCGTGGAACCGCCACCACCCAGAGCAGGTTTCAAAACCCCAATGGATGCTGTCAACAGCTCACCGGCAAAAATCAGATCACCGACAAAATAGTCACCTTTTTCAAACAAATCCCCAACAATGGCCATCCCTGCCTGACAAGCCGCTACCGCCTCCAGTGCGTCTTCCTCAGATGGGTTATTCGTCACAAATTCCTTTAATTGATCTATTACCTGATCTTCATCCAAATCACCCATTGCCATTGTTAATCCTTTTAAATCTAACATTTCGTTTTTCTCCTTAATTTTTTTATTTTTTTGTCCGTATTTTCTTGATTCTATGTTCATCATTTTTTCACTGCATTGTTTTTGTATTGATCGCCTCACATCCTTTCCCATCACAGCTGATCATTTCTTCATCGCGGCAATGAGATTTCAAAAATATCCATGCGGCCGGCGACAAAAAATGATATACTGTTTTATAATTCTTGTGATCGATATCCTTTGATCAAATTTGACAAAAATCGCGGAGTTGCCCATGAAACCTGATGAAACTTTCATTCCCCTCGCTGATCTTCAGGCCATTGAAGACATTTGTATTTCGATTGTCAACCGTGACGGTGAATACATCTGCTATTCCAAAGGCTGCGAAATCATCGATGGCTATCAGAAAACCGATGTCCTAGGCCAAACACCCAGTGCGGTCTTTTCAAAGTCTGACCGGATCGGCCAGTCTAAATCGTTAATTGAAGAAACCTTAAACACCGGAAAGACAATTAAGAACTACCTTAATTCCTATCAGACTACCCATGGTAAAAAAATCACTGCATTATGCAATACCTATCCGATTTTTGATGCCGCTGCGCAGCTTAACTACGTGATCTGTACCTATCGGGAAGTGACAGATTATCTCAACATGATTTCGGTTATCAATAAGCAACAGCTGGAACTGAAGGAGGCTAAAGGCCTGGATCTTGCCAACGGCACCCAATATACCTTTTCAAGTATTATTGGCGAAAGTCCCGCCCTGCAAAATGCCATCTATCAATCTGAAGTGGCGGCCGCAACCTTGGAGCCAGTTCTTTTGTGCGGCGAAACCGGCACCGGCAAAGAGCTTTTTGCCCAAAGCATTCATAATGCCAGCACCCGTAGTGGCCACCATTTTGTTGCTATAAACTGTGCCTCGATCCCAGACAATCTGCTGGAAAGCACCCTCTTTGGAACCGTTAAAGGCTCCTTCACCGGTGCCTTGAACACCCGAGGTCTTTTTGAAGAAGCAAAGGGCAGTACTCTCTTTCTGGATGAAATTAATTCCATGGATATTAAGCTTCAAGCCAAGCTTCTGCGGGTTCTTGAAACTGGTACTTTCCGTAAGGTCGGCAGTACCGAAGAAATGTGCTGCGATGTCCGGATTATCAGTGCCATCAATGAAGATCCTTTCGTGCTGATCAAAAACAACCAGCTACGTTCGGATCTCTATTATCGCCTGGCTGTATTTACCATCAATATCCCACCACTACGCAATCGGGGTGGGGACATCCAGGTTCTGGCCACCCATTTTCTTAATACCATGGCACCAATGCTCGGAAAAAAAATCACCCAGCTGTCTCCGGAAGCCATCCATCTTTTCAACCAGTATGCCTGGCCTGGCAATATTCGTGAGCTCCGCCACATCCTGCACCAAAGCATCTGCCTTTCTAAAAATGATGACCTTGTTTTAAATACTAAAACCCTGCCGGATCATCTCTATCATTCGCCAATATCTCCGGCACTTGCACTTTCAAACGTTTCAGATGCCAGTTTAAAAACAGCGCTGGATGCTTACGAACGCAACCTGATTCATGCGATGCTCGTAAAAAATCAGTTCAATGTCTCAAAAACGGCTCAACAGCTGGAAATCTCTCGGCAAAGCCTGCATTATAAAATCAACAAGTATCAACTTCTGCGAGAAGACGGCCAGTAATAAATGCTGGCCGCATCTACTCTTTAATTTTCTGATTCTTCACACTTCTTTTATTGATGATGTAAGCAAACACAATCGCTACGACTGACCAGATCGCCATCCAGGTAAAAATCATATTGAACCCCTGAACCGGATCGGCATCAAGCCAGGAGCCCATCAGAGTGGTAATAAAGGCATCCGGCGAAAAGGTGATAAAGGAAATAATCCCTGCGGCGATGCCCGTAAGCTCCAGAGGGATCCCCCCTTCACCCATGACCGAAAAGTAAACAGATTTCACACTGTAATATAAATAAGCGATCACCACCGATACCACCACTGAAACCATCACCGCCTGGCTGATAAAAGGCATGATTCCTGCACACACCGTAATCGCTGCCAGCAGATATATGATAAACATCAGCTTTGACTTGGCTTTATCGGCAAGAATCCCACCCAAAATTCCAGCCACAACCACAACGACATAATTTCGAAACAACGCAATCCCTGAGGACAATTCCGGTGAAATGCCCAGGATCTGAGTGGAATAGGTTCCCAGGTAGTTAACCCCAGTAATAATTACACAGTAACAACTGAACATAAAGAACGAAAGCAGCCAGGTACCCGGCAGTTTTAAGACAGTGATAATATGTGTGAGTATACTTTTGTTTCCATCTCCTTCAACCGCCGCCTCGGTTTTTACAGTCTTTTCGGTTCTAGGTAAAAACAGAATGCTTAAAACAGCAAACACCGCATAAATTACACCAAAGGAAATCAACACCATTCGTATTCCAGCGACCTGATCGGCAAAGTATCCCAGCAAAGCCAGAAAAACGAAACCGACCACTGCACTGGCAATCCCTCTTAGCGCTTCACTGGTACCGAACAGTTTTCCCTGTTCACTTTCGGTTCCCAGACTTCGCAGTAATTTGATATAAGGCGCCCACATGGTGCCAGCATTAAAAATGGCAAACAGGGCCGAGATCACCAGCAGACTGCTATAAGCCGGAAAACTGGCTTCCCAAAAGGTCAATACCGAACACGCTCCAAACGAAACCGCCAACATCACCCGGGAGCTGAACCGATCCGCAAGTATTCCTCCGACCGGATAGCAGAACAATGAGATCAGTCCGTATACTGAGCCGATGTTTCCCAGCTCCAGATTTGTCAGTCCAAAGGCGGCCACAAATTGATCATAAAAGGAAAAGCGAATGTAGGGCACAAAGAAAATGAGCCCCACCATTACACTGATTAAAATAACAACAAAATTACGTTTTGACTTGGACATGGTATTATTCACTGTCTTTCTCCCTTCTAAATACTATTTTGATAGTCAGCGGGCAGGTATAACGCCAGCAGTTGTTGCTGTTCTTTGGTAATATCCGGCGCAACGTAGCTATTGATTCGTTCTGCAACCGCCTGCTGCGCAACACTCCGCAGTGATTTTGAACCCTGACTCTGTCATTGATTCGGATCTTCTTTATTAAAATAAAGTGGCGTGAAGAACTCTTCCCGATACATTTTGGGGGTGCGCCCATGTAAAAAGCTGCCTCTCGGACCGACTTTCGCAATCATTTCAAAGCACTCTTTTTCTGAGCTGCAATCAATCCCCCGCAACAACCGCTCGGTCATCCGATAGGTATCTTCATCCAACAGGAATTTTTCAAAACTGACCACATTGAAGGAACCAATGGTACCACAGGCATGGAAGATCACATCCGGCCGGGCATCCACGCTACCCTGAATCAGCATCATCGACTCAACGCCACTCTGATGGTCAAAATCTTTGGCGTCACTGAGACCTCCGCCGGTCCGACAGGGCAATCCATAAAATTCGGCCAGCCCCTTGGTTGCATAGGCTACCAGTACTGTTTCCGGGGCACCAATACTCAACTGAATTGTTCTTAGATTGGTGGATGCCGACGTGTTACCATAAATAGCTGAAATTCCCGGTCTTAACAATTGGCTTAAGGTCAGACCTGCTACGACTTCGGCATTGGTCATGGCCAGCATGCTCATCACTGATGGTGGTGCTGTCAGCATCGGCATGGCACATGGCGTAATCCAGATCGGCTGATTCTGTTCACAGCCAATGATCATTTTTTCCAGTGGATCGTGATCGTAGCAAAGCGGCGACAGGGTATTAACGGTAATAATGCTGACATAGTCTTCCTGTTTTCCTTCAAAATCTTTAATTAACTGAATACCCTGGGTGAAAGCTTTTCTGACATCATCTGCGTGAAAGGTGTTCGCCATCAGATATGGTGTCATCTTGTTGGAATATTTTAGGGCCGTCGCCAGCATGCTGAAAATTTTCTGTTCTTTGGTGAAGGTCTGCTCTTCCAGAAATGCATTGAGATGACCCACATCAATGATATCGCTGGTGTCGGATAATTTGAACTGGTCGATGATGTCGGCATTATTCATTTTTCGGATGGTTCCATTGTCCTGGATATAGATATTACCGGCGGCTGGCATTTTATGCAAACTGCCATGACCAAAGGTTCGGTCACCCTTTGATGACAAAACAGTGAAAGTCTCCGGTATCTGTTTCAATGCTGCCATTACCATTTCTTCTTCCAAATAGACAATGTCGCCGTCAATTCTGGCCCCATGTTTTTTAAATAGATCCAGTACGTCAGGATGTTCAAATTTCACGCCGACTTCTGCCAGAATTTTCATGGATTCCGCATGAATCTTTTGAATTTCTTCTTTGGTAACAAATTTTTCATATGATTTCATAGTTTTATACATTCCTTTCGCTTCGCTCAAGGCACAAACATTTTCATGAAAATGTTGTACCCACTCCATTTTTTGTTTACAATTCTATTATGGAACAGCAATACACTACAGAACACGGAAGGAGGAGTGGCGAACTTAGTATCGATCCCGTATAGTTATATGTGTCGTCATCCTTACAAGCACAAACAAGTGGGACATTGAGCCCGGACTCTTATCATTGGTAGTAAACCATGTTTATTAAGTCGCAGGATGACAGTCAATGTTGCTGTTCTTTTAATATACCGATGCTTAATTTAACACTTTAATTTTTTCAGGGGGCTACCCTTAGTTTAAGTCGCCCAAAAACCAACGTTATTTTTCACTCTTTTTCTCCTGTTTGTGCCGGGAGACTGTTAAATCTCCCGGTCATTATTTTAAAGATGATTTCGGTATTGCTCCGGTATATATTGATTGAGCAGTTCTTCTTGTTCACCGGTAATCACTGCCGGTTTAAATGATGACAATCTTTTTTTGACTTCTTCCTGCATTTTTTCTTTCAAAGAAATTGCCCCATGATTCTGCCAATCATTTGGATCGGCCTTATTGAGATATTTCGTCATGTAGAACTCGTCACGAAACATTTTCGGCGTCCGTCCCTGAAGATAGGTTCCCCGGGGGCCAACTTTTCTGATCATATCCATGCAAAATTTTTCTTCAGTCACGTCAATTCCCCGATTCAGCCGCTGTGTATAACCATAGATCTCCTCATCCAGCAGGAACTTCTCAAAACTGGTAACATTGTATGTCCCCATGGTGCCCAGAGCATGAAAAATCATATCCGGCTTGATTTCAGAGGTGGTGCGAATTGACAGCATCGCTTCCATTCCTGCCTGATAATCCAGATCTTTGGCGTCACTGAAAGCACCACCGGTTCTAAAAGGAATCCCATAATAATCGGCCAGGCCGGAAGCTCCATACCAGATCAGGGCTGTTTCGGGATTTCCCATGCATAGCTGAACGGTTCTCAAGTCAGTTGAGCCAGAAACGTTAGCATAAATCACCGGTGTTCCGGGTTTTAATAATTGGGTAAAGACAACCCCGGCCATCAGCTCGGCATTGGCCATGGTCAGCAGTCCAACCACGGAACTGGGTGCCGTCAACAATGGCATCGCACAGGTGGCAAACCACACCCCCTGGCCTTCTTCACAAACCGCAAAAATCCGTTCTAGGGGTTCGTGATCGTAACAAAGTGGTGAAATCGGATTAAACCCGTGGGAGCCGACCACCTTGTCTGTTGTCCCTTCATAGTTTTTAACCAGACGGATGCCTCGGCGGTAAGCCTCACGCACCTGATTTTTAGGGGTCGTGGCGGTACTGGGATTAGCAAAAGCAGCGGGTTTGTTGCCGTATTTGAGCACCATTGCCAGAAATCCCAATTCGGTTTCGTCCCGGGTAAATTGCTTGGCAGCAAAGGCCGGGTTTGTCATCACACAATCCAGCACCTCACTGGTATCCGTCAGTTTAAACCAATTGACCACATCTTCATTCGTAAAAGCACGGATGCGGTCGCCATCCTGCAGGTAGGCCGAACCGGAAACAGGCAGCTTGACGTAACTGTGATTTCCGATGGTTATGTCTCCCTTTGATGAATAGATCGTAAATTGTCTGGGAACTGTTGCCAATGCCTGGTTAAACATTTTTTCGTCAATATAGACGATGTCTCCATCGACTTTTGCTCCATGTTTTCTGAATAGCTCCAGTGCCTCTTCGTGTTCGAACTTTACCCCAACTTCAGAAAGGATTGTCATGGTATGTTCGTGAATGTTTTCAATCTCTCGTTTAGAAATGAACCGTTCGTAGGCTTTCATTGAATCACCTCAGACTAATTATTCGGTTGGCGCCAACCTGTTTGAATGCTATCGCAAGTGTCGTGCCAACTTTTATCGTAATATTTGTATTTTTACGCACTATTTGTCGCAAATTTTAGAAATATTTAGTGTTTTTTTCGGCAATGCTGTCAACTATTTTTTCATGCGAAAGATTTTTTGACAGTTTTGCAATCGCTTCAGCCCTCATTTTCAACATTTTATATGAATTGTGTAAGGTAATTTTGCTTTTTTTAATCACAACCATTTTTTTACTCGCAAAAATAATTTAAATGTTTTTTATTTTTTACATTTTTATTCATCTCATCAATATTTGCTGTTTTAAAAATAATGCGAAAGAATTTTTAATTACAGCAGCTGTCATGATTTTGCCGTACGACAAAAAAATCCCGAATTATCAAACTCGGGATTTCCTGACATGCTTTTTTATATTTCAATTTTGTATGCTTAAAAAAAATTCTCATCTACCAGTGCAAAGGCCGCACCAGGTTTTTAGGTAGTTTTGTTTTTAAATTTCCGCTGGCCGCATTAATCTGCATCTGGGTTAAAAACAGACTCTTGCTTAAATCGGTATTTTTGATGTTGGCATCACGAAGATCCGCACCCAGAAAATTGGTTCCCCGCAGGCTGGCCCCTTCAAGATTGGCGGCAATCATCAGGGCCATACTGAAATCCTTGCCGTCAAAATTTTTACTGCTCAAATTCTTGCCAAAAAAATCTTTGGATGCCTTTTTATCATCGGGCAGCCCCGCCACCTGACGGCTGATTTGTTTAAGCACACCATTAACCTTTTCCCGATAAGCCGCCACATCCGTATTTAAAATTGCATCCACTGCTTCCGCGGTCAGCTGCTCATTCTCTATAATCAAAGCTGTGATCTCTGTTTGTTGCTTCTGATCAGAGCTTAGCGCCAGCGCTTCCAGCAGGTACCAGGCCATCTGATGGAGCTGAAACACCACCGTAAAGACCTGAAACTGCTCCTTCGCTTTTTGGAGATTGGTTTTCCAATTTCCATTCTCACCCATCTTTTGGGTTACCTTCTGACCGGCGCCAAAGCAGTCGTAGCCCAGACACCCTTTCATCTTTTGCTCTGCCAAACGGTCATGGATATCACAACGGAAATCTGAACGCAGATGCCGACAGGGCACCCCCGCGGCTTTATTCTCCGGGAATCCATCAGTTTTCATGCAATATAAAGCGACACAACACAAACCACAGCATTTTTCACAGTCAATGTTAAGGGATTTCTGTAAGTCAGCCAATTGATCAATCATTTTTCTGTTTGTCATTCTTTCACCACCGGTTCATTGTTTTTTTGCCTTGATGAATCCATCAAGTTTCTGCCATCTCCAATTGCCTAAAAAATATATGGTAACCGTTGATCCTCCTCGTCAGCTTTACTTTTCTATCCTGCCACAACTAAAAAAGTTGCTCAACAGCGGATTTAACACCGCTGGCATTCGCAGAGGAAAATCATGTCGCCCCCCTTTTAAAAAAAGTGTCTGACAATTCTGAGTGCGGTTGCCCAGCTCAACAACCGAGGTTTTTATTTCACTGAATTCTTTTTCACCACAAACTGCCAGCATGGGAATTTTCACTTTCGCATAATTTGGTTGCTCATCGAGAAAAATTCGATCCTTAAACCAGGCCACATACTGTTCGGGGGTAATTTTTTTGGTGTAGTCAACCAGAAAATCCTCCTGCACCTTGGACAAATGCCAGTATTTTGCCTGTAGTCGCAGTAGCCCCGACAGCCTGGACGTCCGTTGTGTCCAGATCCCCAGCCGCACAAAGCGATCAATGGATTTTTGGGTCGCGCACACCCAGGGACTTAAAAACACAGCCCGCTCAAAAAGCTCCGGATGCTGGGATACCAGGGCCACGGCCAGTTCCCCGCCCAGCGAGTGGCCAACCAGTATAACCGGACTTTTTTTTAAAGATCGGATTAAGCCGACTAAGGCCGCTATTGTCTTTTGCGGTTCATAATTTTCTTCTACTTCCCGCCCCGATCCATAAAGATGGGGAACAACCAGATGATAGTCCTGTTTAAAAATATACTGGTTACTGAAGGTGTCGGTCAAGGCTGCCCCATGCAGAAATACAATGGTTGCTTTTTCACTGTTACCATATTCATCAAAATACAATTGCCTGCTCCTTTGTTTAAAGTAGTTTTCTATTTGCTTTGCTATTTTCCCAGTCACTCAAAAAAAACGGGTCCGGTAGCGACTGGACGCAACAGGCACCAGAATCGATGACCTGCACTATACCAGCAAACGGCTTGACAAATCCATCGACCAGCCACACCATAAAAACTGCCAAGCGGTTTGGCTGTCGCTTCTTTAACCAGCCGCATTTTTTAAGACTATCATATCATGCTTTTTGATACAAGACCAGATCACGCTTTGTCATTGCCAGCCAAAACCAGCCGGTATTTCTAGCTACCGCTGGGATTGTCATATTTATTAATCGTAAATTAATATTATCAATTTAAAAATTAATTATTTTAATATTTATATTGACATATTCAATCATTCGCAGTATATTATAATCAAATAAATCAGAGGACTGGTGAAAATTATGAAGTACAAAGCTCCGGGCAAATGCCCTGTCTGTGGTGAAAAGCTTTCGATAACCAAATTAAACTGTCCCAAATGCACCACCACCATCGAAGGCGATTTTCACCCCTGTGAATTCTGTCGCCTACCCGATGACGATCTGGAATTTATCAAGGTATTCATCAAGTGTCGGGGGAACATCAAGGATGTTGAAAAGGAACTGGGGATCTCCTATCCGACAGTTCGTGGTAAATTGGACACAGTGATTAAGGGTCTCGGCTACGAGATTCCCTCAAAAGAATTGATTAAAGAAAAAGCAGCCATTAGTGCCACCCGAAACGAAATTATTGATCAACTGTCAAAAGGTGAGATTTCTTCAAAAGAAGCAACGGAACGTCTTAAAAATTTATGAAAAATAGGAGATATAATGATGAGCGAACAACAACGTATCCTGGAAATGATTGAAAAAGGGCAGATTACGGCTGCCGAAGCGATGGAGCTGCTTGAAGCACTGAATGCGACGAACGAAGTGATCCCGGTACAGGCTGTTGCCGGACTCAAACAAGACTACAAATTTTTCAAGATCAAAGTGACCTCGGACAATAATACCGTCAATGTCAACGTCAATATCCCGATCCGGCTGCTGACTACCATCGGTGAAATGGCCGACCGCATGACTGCCATGGTGCCCCCGGATGCCCGCCAGGACATGGAAGCCAAAGGGATCGATTTTTCCAGCATTGACTTTGCCAAAATTATTGAAGAGGTCATTAATGGCACCCTTGACGAACCCAACATCATTGATGTCGAAGCCTGGGATGAAAGCAGTCAGTCGATGATCAAGGTACGGGTCTATGTCGACTAGGGGATTTCGCTGCTTATGGATTCGCCTTCAACTAAAGGACAAACGGTTCATAAAAATGCCCTTTCCCATCCAATTGTATATTTTAGAAGAATTACTCGACTGCTGTCTTGATCTTTTGTCGATTGCCTGTTTATTTATCCCCCAAAGATCCACTGGCGGTTCATCTTCCGAGATCTCTGTCCACTTAATGAAAGAACTGGTGCTTGATGTGATGGCGCTTTTACGGGCCTTAAACGATGATGAACCCTATGATCTAATTGATATCCGCACCGATGAAGTCCAGCTTTCAATCCGAGTCAAATAGTTATTGAGGAGGTTACGATGACAAAACTGTTTCTTAAATATCTGTCAATTATCCTGACTATTTATTTGCTGTCCCTGGTCTTCCCGACCATTTGGATCGGCAGCATCCCTGCGCTGCTGGCGATGGGCCTGGTACTGCTGATTGTCAATTTGATCATAAAGCCAATTCTTTTGCTGATCACGCTGCCTTTGAATCTGCTGACTCTGGGCTTATTCAGCCTGATTGTCAATGCCTGGACAATCATGATTGCCGACTCTTTTGTCGCCGATATCCGTATCGATGGCTTTCTTTATTCACTCCTAGCCGCTTTCATCATTGTTTGCTTTAATCAGGTATTCATTGGAATGTCGATAAAAAAAGCCAGTTATCCTAAATAAAAGAAAGGGTCTGATACGATCACAAAGATGTTTGCAATCGCATCAGACCCTTATTGCCCTATCCGATGCTGTTTATCGGAAGCGCCGCTCCGCTAAGAACAAATCACTCCGTGCTGCCACCCTCCCCGATGGCAATTTTCTTGTTAAAATAGGTATGTCTGATCTCTGCCGCCTGCAAAACCCAATTGTCGAGGCCAATTTTTTTCATCTGGCAGAGGTTATAAAGCTTGATATTCTGGGGAAATTTCTCTGCCCCATCGGCCAGCGGCATCAGATACTGACACGGAAAATCAGCGCAGTTGAAGCAATAGTCAACGCCCTTTTGTTTAACACAATCCAGGGTTTTGCAGCTTTTCCCCTGCATCTTCAAAAGCAGACAGATGTTCCCATCCGTACAGCCAGCACAGGTTATTTTTTCGGCCGGTATCTTCGTTGTCCCTGACAGTCTTTCCTGAAATTCAGGGGTAACATTCTCTGCGTACATTTCACAATTAAAGCAATCAATCCCGCATGGTGCAACAATTTTTTCATTCATAAATCGATATCCTCCAAATAATTATTTTTGCAATTCTTTTTCAATTGCTCTATAATATTTTAGATACCGGTTTTTAAAAAAGGTTACACAATATTTGCCGCAATTTTTTTTATTTTGTCAGAAATTTCTTTTTGATCATATTTTTGATCAACAGTATACAAGTAGTCGATTTTCTCCAGTAATGACAAATTCTTAAAATGGGTTTTCCGCAGTTCGTCGGTTTTTATCTGCTGATAACCAGCCGGCAGCGGGAGGCTGTGGTCTTTCATGAACTTTATCCAGAGCTGGCATTTACATGGTTTTTCGGGGTCAATCAGGCTGCACCGCATTTCAAATAATTCCTGCAGTTGTTTTCTCCCTCTAAACAGGGTCACCTTGACGTTTTCAACTGACATACCGAGGATTTCGGCAATTTCTTTGTTTTTAAGGCCAGTACAGGTTTTTAATAAAAAACAGACCCGCTGTTTTTTTGGCAGGCATTTTAAAAAAGCCTGCAGACATTTTTCTCGCAGTTCATCAATAACCAGATCATCGTCAAAATTATCTGTGTATTCGATGCTGTCAAAAAATTCCTGTTCGCTAACCCCTAAATCCTCAGTAATTTTAACTAGTGGCAGCTTGTTTATATAGTTGAAATGCTTGTAGCACTCATTGATGACAATCCGGTATAACCAGGTGAATAGTTTTGACTCGCTTCTGAACGTGCTTAGATTTTTATATGCCAGTAAAAACGAATTCTGCAGCACATCCTCGGTATCCTGATGATTGCCGATCATTCTGAATGCGCAGGAATATAGCTTATGATAATCCTGTATGATCAGGTTTTCCAGTTCCATTTGCAGATTAACGTTATAAGAATTGTTACTCATCATGATCATGCTGTTTCCATCGGAAACAAACCTCCTGTTTTTTTTACCCCATCGATTTTCTCTATTTTATTGGTTAATCAGCTAAAAATCAATCCTTCCATTTAATCATTTAATTTTATAACTGCGGCTGCTCTTTTTTGTGTGATTATGTTAAGATCAATATATAACGATGATTTTAAACGAATCGCAGAAGGGAGTATTTTTATGAAGCAAGATGAACTCGTGGTAAAATGTAATGCCGATTTTGATTTTGACGGCATGGTGACACCAAACCAGATCACCCAAAAAGATGGCCGCATCCTGGTGATAAAAGCGATAAAAGAAAAGCGACCCTATGAAACATGGAGTGGCCGCGCCGGAATCCTGTTTGTTTGCGAAACGGATTTTGGCAACATCAACTTGCATTATGATCATCGGGGCAATATCTGGTATATCAAAATGCCACGAATGTAAAACCATGCCCCAGCCCACCCTCGGCGGATCTTATTCAACAGAGGGTGGGTCTTGTGCCGTAATGGAATAAGTTATTAATGATACGCGAACAAAATTTATTTTATCAAGAAGCCTACTGTATTGCAGTAGCACCTAATTTATATGACACCTGAAATGTGGGGATGTTTTGTTTATCCAAGGTTAATCACCTCAACCGAACTGCTGTGAGCCCTGATCAGCTCGATCAGATTCTCTGTTTTCAGCCACAACGTCATTGTGTTCTCATTTGGATGAATCCCGATTAAACGATCGCAAAAGCGTTCATCAATAAATACTTTAACTTTTTTGTCCCGGTCATTTAAAACCCCAAAGGGTGTTACCGAACCTTTCTGTAATCCCAGAATTTCATTCAAATCTTTTTCGGAGGCAAAGCTAAGCCGCCGTGAACCAATAGTCTGTTGTAGATTTTTAAGGTTAACCAGCTTTTCTTCACAAACAGCAATCAAATAAAAGTGCTTTTTCTTATCATCCCGGACAAACAAATTTTTCGCAATGCAATCGGCATGAGGTAAATTTATTTTCTTCATTTCTTCGATTGTATATACCGCCTCATGCTCAACGGATTCATAAAAAATTCCAGAATCATCCAATAATTTCAGTACATCTTGCTTATTAACAGACATTAAAGATCACCTCCCCTATTTTTAAGACTGATGGTGTGCTGGATGTGCTTACCATCTTTTTTCAGTGACCGCTCCTCTTTTTTTAGTCAGTATACCACTAGCCAGGGGAATCACAATTGACGCTTGAGTTTAAGCGCAGATTCGTTATATGCTGAAAACGATTCATCATGATAAGAAGATATGATTACAATAGCTAATAGACATTGTACCAAAAAAACGTTTTTCCTGAAACTATCAACATTGTTCGTGACCGGGATTCTCATGTGAGGATTGCTGCTGGGGGTGCAGTACCAATTTTACCACGACCAGTACCAATGCGGATCGGAATGTAGACATTATCACCCAGAAAAAAGATGTCGTCGATGGTCTGACCGCCACACTGATCCAAGACTTTGAAGGTGCCACTGCGTACTAAAAAATTACCAGAAAAAGAATCCTGACGTTTTACGCATGTTATTGCGTTGCGACTTCTGTTAACGCTGAGCATTGGCTTTTAATGACCAGATCAACGTGCCCCATCAGCTCATCTGCTGTGATAAGTTAATGTGCTGGATCTGCCGGGCGGTTTTGATCAGCTGTTCCTGTTCATTTGCCAGACATTGAAACAACTCATAGCGCCGTCGCCCCTCCTTGACAGCGGCCAGACAAATGGCCTGGATTGTATCCAGATTATCGGCAATGACGGCAAACACCTTTTTCCCATGTTTGACTAAATACTCCTCTTGCAAAATCTGCATAATCTGTTCCGGAGCCATGCTTTTTCGATAGGGCCGTTCTTCAGAAAGAGCGGTAAAGATATCGGCATAGGCGACAATATCCATTTCTTCAGAAATTTTTTGCGCTTTTAAATTCATCGGATAGCCGCTGCCATCATGATTTTCATGATGACCCGAGGCCCATTCAACAATTTCTTCCAGTTCGGAGATATGACTGAGAATCATGCTGGTGAAATAGGCGTGAGTACGAATATCGGCCCGTTCATTTTTCGACAGTTTTTCTTTTTTTTCAATCAATTCGGTGGCCACGGCAATTTTGCCCATGTCATGGAGCAGGCCGGCAACCCGGATTTTACGGCATTTTTCCTCGGGATAGCCAATCTTTTTTGCCAGGGCATAGGCCACCTGACTGACCCCGAAGGAGTGGGCAATCGCAAATTTGCTGCGTGAGTCAATGATTTTTGAAAGCGTCAGAGCAAATTCCTCCAGTAAATCCATGGTCATACTAATCTCATATTGCTCCGAAATACCGAGCTCCAGCACCGTTTCGATCTCCCAGTTGTCAACATCCAACCAGAAGGAATCTTTTTGGGCCTCAACTAAAAAGGCTGCCACCACATCGGGATGAAACAGGGTTTGACTCTGGGCGGCAATGGTTCGGGCGATCTGCTCTTTCTGCGCCAGGATCGAAATATCCGGTGCCACCAGAATATCCATCCGATCGGCCACATGGAGGATATAGGATTCCAGCAGCACCGGGCCAACAGCTTTTAAATAGTTCTGATCCTGATCAAAATGCCAGTGGTGATAAAATATAATCGTGGCAATCTTCTCAAAGGGCGAAAACGATGACAACATATAACTGCCCAAACTGCTGTGCGGAAAGGGATTCTCCACATCCATCTGGATCAGACAATCGCGTTCCTTGACGGTCAAGGCCCCGATATCGTGAAGCGCCGCCGCAATAACCAGATCACTGAGCCGTTCTTTGGGCAAATTCAGCTGTTCGCCGATGTGATAGGCGGCAATGGCCGTCCGCCGGTGATGATGCTTGAGCAGATAATTGTATAGATCTATCGACTTGGTAAACGATGTGATCAGTTTTTTTAATGTGATGTTCATAAACCCCTCCGCCTGGATACTCAAATTTGGCGATCCGAATCGTAGTTTGATCTGGTGTGATTGCTTTTGCGCAATGCCATTAATCGCTGCAAAATCTCACCCCGCCTGCTGCTCCGCTTATTATCACTAGTTGTTTACCCTTAATGACCTAAAATATACTTGCGACGATAAAAATATCAAACCCCATGCGACCATCGCGGTGGTGCCTGTCATTGTTTGACGCGCATACGTTAGCTCAATGCCGGCAAACATCACCAATACCATGCTAAAACCAGGGTATTTTGCAAGAAACTGCAGAGATATTGCAACAAAATGAAAAACCCAGGTTTTTGCTGAAAAAATGCTTTAGTATAGAGTGTGTAGGAGGGAAACGCATGAAATTGCTATTGCACAGCCTCGCTTTTTATGGCTATGCCAAAATCGATGCCCAGAAAAAAGCGGCACAACTCAATGAGCTCATAAAAAAACCGGCAATCATAGACGGCAAGTCATGAGCATGATGCGAAACTTTTCGTTGCGCTTCTCTTTTTTCCTGATCAATCACACTTTGCCAACCGGCGCCATATAAATAACAAACTCCTCTTCGCCATCGACATTAAGCAAACGATCGGCGCTTTGCTGGTTGTAAGCCGCAATGGCACAGGTTCCTGCC
>CAZEBY010000040.1:20330-23429 GCA_964510565.1 uncultured Lachnospiraceae bacterium
AAGCAAACGATCGGCGCTTTGCTGGTTGTAAGCCGCAATGGCACAGGTTCCTGCCCCGATGGCTTCACAGGCCAAGTATAGGTTTTGGCAGACATGACCGGCATCCAGGGCGATGACCTTATACGAAGCATCTGCATATCGCCATTCCATTCGATAGGGAATCGCTGTCCAAATAAAGGTGACCGCCCCGGCTCCAACAAATGGTTGATTAAGGGCCGCCTCGATCACCCTTGCTTTTAGCTGTTCCGGTGATGATTCCAACACCAACTGATGCTGCGACGGCAAATACCGGTAAATACCCGGGGCCAGACCCACCACATTAAACACCACCAGATAGGTTTCCAAAGAATGGCGATTTCCGGCCGAAGGAACAGTTCTCAGAGCATTTTTCTGACGCCATTCACGAACCCCCTGAGTTGACCAGAGCAGAAAAGACAATTCGTCAAGAGTCAGGGCCTGCGTTTTGAATTTGCGTCGTGATTCACGATGCGAAATGGCTTTTTTAAGCGAAAGTTCCCCCATTACCAAGGCTTCTGGCGCAATCAGCGGAATTTTTTTTGCGTCCAACGGACACGGTTTTTCAATTGGCGGCACCGGAACCCCGAGATTCTGATCGGTTCGGCGAAAATCTGTTTGCTGACGAATATCATCTTTTAAAAAATACTTAAAGTTTCTCGTGCTTTCGGTTTTCATAGGTTTATCATTTCCTTCCTGGTTTTTATCAATTTTTTACCTGCTTGATCCCGTGGGGTCACGAAGCCGCTTTCCCCATGTGCTTCTTCATACCAGATAAATGTTATTTTAAACATTAACCTTTCGGCTTTCATGAAAAGTATTCATGGTTTCATTTAATTTTACAATCGCTGCGATCAATTTGTGGCGCCGTTTAACGCCTTGCATTTCTCTAATTAACCTTGAGCTTAACCATCAATTCGTTATATAATGAAAAGGCTCAAACGAATAATAAGGAGATATGATTGCGATGGCTGCGAAAAAACACCGCTGGAAAACGATTTCCCAAAAACTATCGGTATTGTTGGTCACAGGAATTATGGTCGGCGGCTCACTGCTTGGCTGTAGTGCACTAAAAACGGTGGGTCCAAGCGAATCCCATCGGACTTCGAACGCCTCCCTCATTACGATGCCGGAGGATGGCTATCAGCCGATTTATGATTTTATTGCTTCGGCCAATGAAACCATTGATATGACGATGTACGCCCTGATTGATTCTGATGCAGAAGCCGCCTTGATTGCCGCTGCCCAACGCGGGGTCAATGTCCGGGTGCTGCTGAACTCGAATGCCTCTGACGGCGGCACCGTCGGAATGAATCAGCCCGCCTATGAAAATTTAACCGCCAACGGCGTTCAGGTTGTTTATGCTTGGGATGGGGTTTTGTGGCATCAGAAAAGCATTGTTGTGGACAATCAGAAAGTGGCCATCATGAACTGCAATCTGGTCGCCCAATACTATCCGATCCTCCGCGACTATGTCGTGATCACCGATAATCCGGCGACAGTCGCAGGGGTCAAAACCACCTTTGAGGCCGATTATCGCAACAACACCGTTGCCCCAGTGGTCGGTGATGTCCCTAACGGCTCTGAACTGGTCTGGTCCCCTGGTGCCGAAAAACCATTAACCGATCTGATCGCATCAGCCCGAGCCGGCACCACCCTCTATCTCGAAACCGAGCAGCTTGACAGCCCCGTTCTGGAGAATGCGCTGATCGATGCGGTTAAGCGTGGGGTCACCGTCAATTTCACGATGACCAATACCGGCGAATTTACCGACGGATTCAATACCCTGAAGGCCGGTGGCGTCAACGTTCATCTCTATCCGTCGAATGCGCCACTCTACATTCAATCCAAGGCCATCTCCGTCAATAATGATACCGTCTATATTGGCAGCACCAACTTGACCACCACCAGTACCAATGATGATCGCAATGTGGGAATTATCACTCAAAACGCCAACATCGTCAAAAATCTGACCGCCACACTGGCTCAGGATTTTGAAGCAGCGCCAGCCTACTAGGCAACGCCTCTGTGCCGTGACAATGCGGCTTTTCTTTAAATACGGGATTGGTTATCCATATGGCTTTATACCCGGCGATGGCAAATCCTATACAGAAACGTTAAAGCAATAATGAAACATAAAGCAGTCCTCGTCGGGGGTAAAACGCGGTGAAATCAAAAAATCCTGTCTGACAAAAATATATTTTGTCGAACAGGATTTTTTCGCTTCAAATATCTGTTTCCGCAGGGTTTTCAAACCCCAAAGTCTTACTTTTCACTTATTTAAACAATGGTCAGCAGTAACGCCAGCAGTACCATGTTAAACGGCAAAAAATACCAATGTACTTCATGATACTGGCGCCCCCTGATGAACAGATAAATCCCATACCCCACTATCATGCCGATGGTGTTGTGGAGCATGTCGTCCCACTCAAACCAACCAGTCCGAGTGAAAAGCTGCAGGCATTCTACCGAAATCGAAACCGCCAGACCTGCAAAGATAACGGTATTTCGCTTTTTTATGTCATCCTGATGCAGGACGTTTTCATAGGCCAATGGCAACAGTACCCCGAAGGGGACAAACATCATGCAGTTGAAAATAACTTGCAGGGCCAGCCGAAGATTATGGGTGGTTAAAATGGATTGATACGACCAAAACAGTGTCAAGTGATAACGCAAGTCTTTTTGGCCGGTTCGCGAGATCAATGTGTACACTATGATTAAATACAGATAGAACCAGGCGGCTGTCCGAAACAACTTTTCTTCCCGGGTCCACCGGTTATAATTGACGATCAGCACCGCTCCTAAAATCACAAGCGTCAGCAGTGTCAGTTCCGTCAACTTCCAGCTGGAGAACGGACCATACTGAAACAACCGATTAAAACAAATTAATAAATCTTCCATCTTATCCTCTCAAAAACCGTTCAAGGCTTTCATTGATCTATTTTGTTCAGCTTTTTCGTTTATTAATCACTTTTTTAATCGTTCAAAAGTGACTTCATCCATCTCGCCACCAAAATATTTATCCAGCACCGCCTTAAAGATCGGATTTCCATCGACCAGATAAAACAGCGTCATTGATGATTT
>CAZEBY010000041.1:0-22676 GCA_964510565.1 uncultured Lachnospiraceae bacterium
TGGTCTGGCGGCAACCCTTCCCGGGGCCCGGTTTGGCCATTCGGGTAATGGGTGAAGTCACCAAAGAAAAATTGGACATCTTAAAAGAAGCCGATTTTGTCTTCCGGGACGAGATTGCCAAAGCCGGTCTGGATGAAGAAATCTGGCAATATTTTGCGGTGCTGCCGGGAAATCGCAGTGTTGGGGTAATGGGTGATGAACGAACCTATGACTACACCATTGGCCTGCGAGCTGTTACCTCGGTTGATGGGATGACCTCGGACTGGGCCCGCATTCCTTTTGATGTGCTGGAAAGCATCTCCACTCGCATTGTTAATGAAGTGAAGCATGTCAGTCGGATCGTTTATGACATTACGAGCAAGCCTCCTTCAACGATCGAATGGGAGTAGGCATTGGCAAACAAATAATTGTTTAACTAAGCAAATCAGGCAGAGTTTTTAAACCAAATAGATAAAAATAGCTACAGGCGGCTACGTTAAAAACCCAATTTTGGGCAACGTAGTCGCTTTTTTTGGGGTTATAAATACAAATAGATCCGTCAGTTTTGAAAGTTCAAATGGAAACGAGATTACAATTACAGATTGACGAAACAATATCAATTTACAATTGTAAAAATAGATTGTTAAAAATTAAACTTTAATATTGAGAATAAGTTTAAAACAATACTTAAACAAATGTATATAAATGAGTAAAAACAATGAAAAATACCCTGAAATTTAACAACAAACTGTTGACTTAATGAAAAAACACGCTATAATTACAATAAATTAAATAGTCAGCATAAAACAAATCAGCATTGCGGCTGAAAACGAGATGCATTCATTATATTTACAATTGTAAAATTAAATAATAACCTTAAGGTGATTAACATGAAAAAAGTAATTGATAACAAACGATTGATGCTTAAAGTGTGTGATCTGTTCTACAATCACAACGAGACGCAGCAAACGATTGCAAAGCAGTTGTCCATATCAAGGCCTACAGTGGCAAAAATATTGGAACAAGCACGAGCGACTCAGATGGTCAGAATCATCATTCCTGATTTAGCAGAAGACAGTTATTTTGAAATGGAAAGAAAACTGGAGGCAATTTTTGGACTTAAAGAAGCGATTATTGTCGATGAAAAAAAAGATTTATATGCTCAAAAAGAGGAAGTTGGCAAAGCTGCCGCTGAGTATCTGGAGCGATTAGTCAAAGACGGGAAAAATATTGGGGTCTCAATGGGGACGACATTGGGGCACATCGCCAAATATATACAACCTAAAGTAGTGAAAAATGCGATGTTTATTCCCTTGGTTGGTGGTATTGGTCAAGTTGGGATGGAACTTCATTCCAATTATTTAGTGGAAGAACTTGCAAATGCTTTTAAAGCTCAATATATACTACTCCATGCACCGGCTAAGGTTTCAAAAAAATCCATCAAAGAAGGATTAATTGGAGAAGCCTATATCGAAAAGATTATTAAGCTTACCAACAAATTGGATGTTGCCCTGGTTGGTTTAGGTGTTCCCACCAAAAATTCAACAACGATGGCAACAGGATACTATGATGAAGGTGACATGGAAGTGATGCGTAAAAAGAATGTGGCGGGAGATATCTGCATGAATTTTTATGATAGCGAAGGCCGTACGGATCAGTTTGAAATGAATGAAACAGTTATCGGAATTGACATTAAAAAACTAAAATCAGTTAAGGATTCGATTGGTGTAACCTGTGGTGTTGAAAAAGTTAGTGCGATTAGAGGCGCAATTGCAGGACAATACATTAATATTTTAATTACTGATGCCGCTAGTGCCAGAAAATTGATTGAAGAAATGGAGTTGGAGGAAAAATCATGACCTACGTTGTTGTATTAATCTTTGTTGGAATGTGCTTGCAGGGACTTTTGACCTTTTATCAGGTCAAAAGTTATCAAAACGCCATGGAGTCCCTTAAAGGCAAGGGTTTGCTGGGAGTTGGATATCGGAGAGGCGTCTTAAGAGGCGGACAAATCTTGATTTTGTCCTATGATCGAAATTCCCGAACAATCAATAATTGCAAAACCATGCGAGGGATCACTTCATTTGAGCGCTTCAAAACAGCCGATGACTATATTGGTTTAAGTCTGAATGAAATAAAAAAACTGGCAATGCTCGAAGATCAAAAATTAAATAAACCACAGAAAATAAGAAAAGACGGATCAAAAAAAGTGGCGCCTCAAAAGCGGGGGGCATTGCTTCAGGCGGTAGAGGCCATTGAGACACATATGAAAAAAGAGCAGCGACAAAAACTCCATGAAAAAAGAAGAGAACAACAAGCCTTAGCGGGTATGGCAGTGGAGTAATCAATAACAAAAGTAGACATTCAGGAGTGTCAATCATGACAATTCGGGAAAATAGAACGACACAATGTAGATTTTAGAGGGTGTTTAGAATTGTGAGGTGAAAAAGGGGAAATCTGTTAAGGGGTAATGGTTGGTAGCGGTCACATTATTGGGTATTGATTTTAAAAAATAAGGAGAAGGTGAAAAAATGGATTTTTTAGCACAATTGGCAACTGGTTTTATAGGTCTCTTTCAAGCAGGAGGAGAAACATTCGTAGGTTTAGTAACAGGTATTTTGCCATTATTAATCGTTTTAATGACGGCTGTAAATTCACTGATTAAGATTATTGGTGAAGAACGGGTGGAAAGGGCAGCGAAATTCAGCAGCAAGAACTTTATACTTCGTTACACGGTATTGCCAGTTCTGGCGATGTTCTTTCTAACAAATCCAATGGCATATACATTCGGTCGATTTGTTGAAGAAAAACATAAAGCAGCATTCTATGATTCAGCAGTTTCGTTTTGTCATCCAATAACCGGGTTATTCCCACATGCTAATCCTGGTGAACTATTTGTTTATCTGGGAATTGCAGCAGGGCTGACCACATTGGGTCTGCCGCTTGGTGATTTGGCGGTTCGATATTTTATAGCTGGGGTTCTGGTTATTTTACTAAGAGGGATCGTCACTGAAAGAATCTATGCAGTCATGGCATCTAAAAAAGAAAATGCGGAGGTGAAATAATGTATAAAGCAGTTCTTATCGAAAAAGGCCAGGGCGGCTGGGGTGGACCACTTGTGATCAAACCGACTGAGGAAAAAGTCTACATTATGTCGGTTACTGGCGGTGGTATTCATCCGGTGGCTCAAAAAATTGCCGACTTGACAGGTGGAATCGCACTTGATGGATTTTTAAGCAGTGCCCCAGATAGTGAGGTAGCTTGTGTAGTGGTGGATTGCGGTGGCACAGCACGTTGTGGGGTTTATCCCAAAAAAGGAATCTTTACCATTAATCTGACCCCGGTTGGCCAGGCGGGACCGTTAGCGCAGTACATTAAAGAAGATATTTATGTGTCAGGGGTAAAGGAAAACAACATCGCTCTGTATAACGGTGAGGTTATCCAAAATGAACCGGCAAAGAAAAAAGACTATCAGGAAGTAAAGGCTGAAGCAAAAGCAGCGGCTGAAAAACAGAAAGGTTTTGTCGGCTTCATCTCTAGATTGGGAAAAGCTGTTGGGGGGGTAGTTGGTAAGTTCTATCAGGCTGGAAGAGAATCCATTGATATGGTTATCAAGAATGTGCTGCCCTTCATGGCGTTTATTGCGATGTTGATTGGGATAATTACGGTCACGGGCTTGGGAGATATTATTGCAAATACCATTTCGCCATTTGCGGGAACCTTGCCAGGACTAGTGCTTATTTCGATTGTTTGTACCCTGCCCTTTCTGTCGCCGATTCTTGGTCCAGGAGCTGTTATTGCTCAAGTCGTCGGGACTTTGGTTGGTGTTCAGATTGGTGCAGGTGCGATTGCGCCGGCATTGGCTTTACCAGCATTATTTGCCATTGATGGACAAGTCGGGTGTGATTTTATCCCGGTTGGTTTGTCTTTGGGCGAAGCAGAAACGGAAACGGTTGAAATTGGTGTCCCGGCAGTGCTCTTTAGTCGATTAATTACAGGACCAGCCGCAGTACTGATCGGTTTTGTATTAAGTATTGGGATGTATAGCTAGGAAAACGTAAGTCTGAAGGTAAGGAGATAAAATGGATTTTACAACAGAAATAACTCAAATTGGCGAAATGGTTGAGGAGTTTTTAAAAGAAAAACTGCTGATCGTTTTTGATGAAAATGCCCCGCCAGAATTGGCAGAAATAGCAATCTTACACACCAAAAAAGAATTTACCAAGGAGGTGAAAGCAGGAGATATGGTTCGATTTGGGGATCTCATCTATGAAGTGACAGCCGTCGGACATGAAGCAAATAAAACGTTAGAAAGCATGGGGCATTGTTCATTTAGCTTCACAGGAGAAGACCAGGTAAAGCTTCCAGGTCAAATTGAGTTAAAAGGTTCGGGGATTCCATCGGTCAACATTGGTGATCCGTTCCAAATTATTTACAAAGAAAATTAAAAATTAAAATTAAGTGAGGAAAAAATGTTAGGACTAAATTATAAATTATTGCAATTAGAAGAAAACGGAAAACACATCATGACCAGTATTGTTGGTGCAGGACAAATGGGCCGTGGAATGGTTGGACAGATTATGTCGATGAAAGGGATGCGTCCCGCAGTGGTTGTTGACATCGACATCCAAAATGCAATTAATGCCTATCAGCATGCGGGCTTAAAAGAAGGCGACTATGTGATTGCCAATACCATTTCAGAAGCCAATGATCTTCTGGCTAAAGGAAAATATATTGTCACCGATAATCCTGAAATTGCCACAAAAACGGATTTAATTGATTGTGCCGTAGATGCGACTGGGGTGCCAGAAGTTGGCGCTAAAGTAGCCATCGATAGTATCAATTCTGGGAAACACATTGTTATGTTAAATGTTGAAGCGGATGTTTGTATTGGCCCGATGCTTTACAAAATGGCACAAAGTGCCGGGGTTGTTTATACGGGATCGGCAGGAGATGAACCTGGGGCAGTGCTTGAGCTCTATGATTTTGCAGATGCGCTGGGATTTGATGTTCGAGTCATTGGTAAAGGGAAAAATAACAAGGTTGATAAGGCTGCTAATCCGGACTCAGTGTTAGAAGAAGCCACCAGAAAAGGCGTTAGCCCTAAAATGTTGACAGCTTTTAAAGATGGGACAAAAACCATGGTTGAAATGACAGCGATGTCCAATGCCACTGGATACTTGCCGGATATTATGGGGGCTCATGGCGCAAAAGGAATTGTTTCGGAGTTGCCAGATCTTTTCAGACTAAAAAGTGAAGGTGGAATTTTAAATAATTATGGGATTGTAGATTATATTGATGGCGTAGCGCCAGGGGTATTTATTATTATCTCAACCGAACAACCCGACATCATTCACGAATTAAATTACCTTAGTATGGGAAAAGGTCCCAATTATGTCTTATACAGACCCTATCATTTATGCAGTCTGGAAACACCGTTATCGGTTGCAAAAGCTGTAATCGACGGGATCCCAACCATTGCACCAAGAAAAGGACTTGTTTCTGAAACCATCACAATTGCAAAACGGGATTTAGTAGCCGGGGAATATCTTGACGGTATTGGTGGATTTTCAATTTACGGTAGCTTTGAAAAAGCATCGGTAGCCAATGAAAAAGGCGCCTTGCCGATGGGTATTGTCAATAAAAAGACTAAAATGATTAATGCTGTTAAAAAAGGTGAAATTGTGACGTATGCAGATGTCGCGCTAGATAATGATTCGCTAATGGTTCAATTACGAAAGATCCAGGATAAGCTTTATTTGTAAGATTATTAAAAAACGGAACTGATTTGGCCGATGTGCTTTTATGTAGTAACCTGCTTATCCTGGCATTGCGATAAGTTTTACAGAGCTGGCATTGGCCTTTTTCATAGGATTTGATAAAAAATACACACCATGTTGATCAAATCCTATGAATTAAGTTTCCGGCCAAAAGGGAAAAAAGCAAAAAAAATTTGGAAAGAAAGTTAAAACGCCCAACAATAAGAGACGAATCGTTGTGAAAATTAATATAAACGTGAACACCATTTACTAAATAGACATTAAGCGATGATTCAAATAAGTGATCAATATGGGAGGAACACGATTGAAAAACGAAAATAACAATAAGAGCAAGGAACTTGGTCTGAAATTGCTAAAAGATATGTATCTTTCAAAAAAATTTGAAGAAAAGGTCCAGCATTATTTTTCCCTGGGCATGATCCACGGAACAACCCACTTAAGCATTGGTGAAGAAGGCGCCGCGGCCGGAACCTGTGAAGGTCTGGAACCCCAGGATCTGATGTATGCCACCCACCGCGGCCATAGTCAAGCCATTTGCAAGGGGATTGATATTAACTTGATGATGGCTGAAATATTTGGCAAGGTAACCGGGGTTTGCAAGGGAAAAGGCGGATCCATGCATATTGCCGATAAGGATAAGGGTGTGTTGGGGGCCAATGGGATCGTCGGAGCGGCCCTGCCGTTGGCTTGTGGCAGTGCTTTTGCAGCTAAACGAAGAAAGCAGGACGTTGTCACGGTGGCTTTCTTCGGTGATGGGGCGGCTAATGAAGGGGCCGTTCATGAAGCTATGAACCTGGCTTCAGCCTGGGCTCTACCGGTTCTTTTTGTCTGCACCAACAACACCTATGGCATGTCTACCCATATTTCTAAGGTGATGAAAGATACCGATATTGCCAAACGGGCCATACCATATGGAATGCCGGCAGAAACAGTCGATGGAAATGATTCGTTCGCTGTTTATGAATGCATTAAAAGAGCGCGCGACTATGTGGCAAAAAATGGTCCGATGCTAATTGTGGAAAACACCTACCGGATTTCTGGTCATTCCAAAAGTGATGGTAATCTTTATCGGACGAAGGACGAAATCAATGCCTGGAAGGCTCGGAATCCCATTGATAAAATGAGAAACGACCTGCTAGCGGCAAAGTCCTGTACGGTTGACGAACTGGATGCCGTGGATAAAGAAACGACTGAGTTGATTGACAAGGCCGTTCAGTTTGCCCTGGATAGCCCCTATCCTGAGCTTAATGATGTGTATAATGATGTTTATGCGTTATAAGAGGGAGACAGAAAATGCCTAAAAAAGAAATAACTTATGCAAATGCGATAAAAGAAGCAATCAGTGAAGAAATGATCCGGGACGAAGAAGTGTTCATGATGGGCGAAGACATTGGGATATACCGGGGGGCCTTTGGTGTTTCTGGAGATTTGGTTGAAATCTTTGGTGAAGATCGAATCATTGATACGCCCATTTCAGAACAGGGGTTTGTTGGCTGTGCCATTGGTGCGGCAGTGGCGGGGATGCGTCCCATTGTGGAAATTATGTTTTCGGATTTCATGACCGTCTGCTGGGATATGATCGTAAACCAGGCACCGAAGATGCGTTATATGTTCGGGGGCAAAGTGAGTGTGCCAATGGTGTTAAGAACCGCATCTGGTGGCGGAACCGGAGCAGCAGCCCAGCATTCCCAATCCCTGGAAGCGATGTTGTGTCATGTGCCGGGGCTAAAAGTTATTGTACCTTCAACGCCAAGAGATGCTAAGGGTTTACTGAAATCAGCGATTCGGGATAATAATCCGGTTATCTTTTTGGAACAGAAACTATTGTATCGGACCAAAGGTATGGTCGAAGAGGAAGAATTTACAATTCCCATTGGCGAGGCAGATGTCAAGCGGGAAGGTAAGGACTGTACCATCATCACCTATGGACGTATGGTGCAAATGTGTCTGGCGGCGGCAGAAAGTCTCGCAAAAGAAGGGATTGATGTGGAAGTCGTTGATTTGCGCACCCTACTACCAATGGATACTGAAGCCATCATCAAGTCGGTGATCAAGACGCGACACTGTCTGGTAGTCCACGAAGCCGTGAAAACAGGCGGGATTGCTGGCGAAATCATCGCCCGAATTGCCGACAGTGAGGCGTTTTACTATCTCGATGCGCCCCTTAAGCGGTTAGCATCGGAAGATGTACCGGTGCCGTTCTGTCCGGTTTTGGAAAAGGGAATTCTCCCGGATGAAGCCAAAATTATTGCGACGGTCAAAGAAATGATGGCTTAAGATGTTGTTGAAAAACAGGAGGGAGAAAAAATGGCAGTAGAAGTATTTATGCCTAAAGCTGGAATGGATATGCAAGAAGGCACAATTATTCAGTGGCTAAAAAACGTCGGGGAAACGATTGAAGAAGGCGAAGCCCTGCTCGAAATAGAAACCGATAAGGTCGCAATGGAAGTAGAATCCCCGGCGACTGGGGTACTTTTGTGCCGCTATTTTGAAGACGGTGCGGTGGTACCAGTGGTAACCACCATTGGTTATGTGGGTGAACCGGGCGAAGTTGTCCCGGACAAGCCACAGTCAGCCGGCATCGTCGCTGTAACGGCTTCGTCAGAAGTGGTAGAAATCGTAGAAAATCAAAAGTTGGTTTTGGCCGCTGAAACAAACGGTGTGAAAGCCACGCCCTATGCAAAAAAAATGGCAGAAACCAATGCCATCGATCTGCATGAAGTGTCGCCAAGCGGTCCGGCGGGAGAAATCAAGGGTCGCGATGTTGAACGGGAAATTGCTAAATCACCATTGGCAAGACGTATTGCCGAAGACCAGGGCATTGATTTAAGTGCGGTTACGGGTTCGGGTCACCAGAACAAAGTAATGAAAAGCGATGTGCTGGCAAAAATTGCTGAACAAAAAACTCCCGGGGCAGTTGAAGCGGTGCAAAATACCACGCCACTATCGGGAATGCAGAAAGTTGTGGGAGAACGGATGGTAAAAGCTCACACGGAGATCCCCTGTGTCACCCAGAATACCAAGGTGGATATGACGAAGCTACTTGCATTCAGAAAGCAGATCAATGAAAACCGGGAAAACAAGTTGACCATCAATGATTTTATTGTTAAGGCCGTCGCAAAAGTACTGCTCTATGATAAAAAAGTGCTGGTTAGTTTGGGGGATAGAGCAATTATTCACCATCAGGACGTTAATATCGGTATTGCGGTAGCGTTGGATGAGGGCTTGATTGTTCCGGTGGTAAAAAATGCCGATAAAAAAAGTCTGGAAGAAATCTCAGAAACGGTTAAGTCATTGAGTGCAAAAGCAAAATCCGGTGGACTGGTGGTTGATGACTACCAGGGCTCGACTATTTCCATTTCCAATCTGGGGATGTTCGGGGTCCATTCATTTACTCCCATCGTGAATCAGCCCAATGCGGTGATTATTGGTATTTGTGCGATCGAAGATGAGTTGACATTGGTTGACAACCAGGTGGAAAACCGCAAAAAAATGATGATTTCACTCACCTATGACCATCGCTTGGTAAATGGGGACGTAGCGGCTAAATTTTCCATGAAAGTACGTGATCTGTTGGAAAATCCAATGGAAATTCTTCTCTGATGGAGGCTGAAGAATGAAAAATGGATTTGATGTGGCAGTAATCGGAGGCGGACCGGGGGGCTATGTTGCCGCCATTAAAGCGTCTCAATTGGGAGGATCAGTGGTTCTTTTTGAAAAAGACGCTGTTGGTGGAACCTGTTTGAACAGGGGGTGTATTCCCACTAAAACCTACGTAAAAACAGCGGAGTATATCAAACATATCAAAAATGCCCGGGCTCGGGGGATTCAGATTGAAGTCAGTCAGCTGGGTGTTAACATGGTGGATGTTGTCGCCAACAAAAATGAGGTCGTAAAAAAACTGACAACTGGTGTGGCCGGGTTACTTGATAGTAATCAGGTGAAAGTAATTAAAGGCACGGCCGTGCTGACTAAAGACGGAAAAGTTTTATGTGCTGGACAAAGCTATGAGGCAAAAAATATCATTTTAGCCGGTGGTTCAAAACCACGGTTTCTTGATATACCCGGAATTGAAAGTCAGGGGGTCTTAACCTCTGATACTCTGCTGGATCTGGAAGAGGTCCCCAAAAGTCTGGTGATTATTGGCGGCGGCGTGATTGGCTGTGAGTTTGCAACGGCATTTGCAGCATTTGGCAGCGAGGTAACGATTATCGAATTTACCGATCAGCTGGTGAAACCAATGGGTAAGGATATTTATAAGTATCTCAGGAAAGCCATCAAAACCCAAGGGATTAAAACCGTATTAAATACCGCTGTCGAATCCATTGAAAGAAGCGAAGCGGGAATGCTGGTTGTTAAGACTTCAGATCAAAAAACAATTACAGCAGATAAGGTGTTGGTGGCAACTGGACGCAGTGCCGATCTGGAATGTCTGGGTGAGCGGAGTGACGAGATTGCGATGGACAAAACGTTTGTAGCGGTCGATTGTGAAATGCGAACCAGTATCCCGAATGTCTTTTGCATCGGCGATATGAATGGACAGCTGCAGCTTGCTCATGCCGCATCTAAAATGGGGGAAATAGCAGCAGTCAATGCGATGGGGGGTAATGAAAAGGTTGATTTGCGCTATATTGCCAACTGTCTGTATACCCTGCCCGAAGCGGCCACTGTCGGATTAACTGAGGAAGCAGCAAAAAAAGAGCATGATATCGCAGTTGGATCTTTTTCGCTTCAAGCCAACGGACGAGCCTTGGCTTCGGGAGAAACGGATGGATTTATTAAGGTTATTATCGAGAAAAAATATGGCGAAATTTTAGGCGTTCAGATGGTAGCTCCCGTCGCTGCAGAAATGATCAGTGAAGCCGCTTTATGTATGAGTATGGAAATAACAGCCCATGAGGTTGCCGCTACGGTTCATCCCCACCCCGCCTATTCAGAAGCCTTCATGGAAGCTTGCGCCGATGCTTTGGGAAAATGCATTCATCTGCCCAGGAAATAAATTTTTTAAAAGTTCAAACAAAGTAGTTGTAATCAGATCGTTCGTATTCTATGAATAAGGAATCGATTTTCGGGATTCAGTACACCTCCAAACTGTGGATGTAGAACAAATCAGTTTGGGGGTGTTTTGATAGGCGAATGCGTTTCAATGTAAATATTTCAAGGTTTAAATTGGCGCAGAAAATGATAATAGAAATGAAAAAGGAGGTTTAAACATGTTTATAAAAGAAGGAATCATTGCATCGCCAGGTATCTCAATTGCCAGAGCACTTGTTTATGAAAAAACTGATGTGCAAGTGAGCCCTGACCGACACGAAGACAGCCGGTTAGAAATCGATAAATTCAACCAGGCATTGGATAAGAGTCAAAAACAGCTGGAAGAAATTCAATTAAAAACTGCTGATGAGTTGGGAGAAGAAGCGGCTGCTATTTTTGAAGCCCATGGGATGATCCTTCGGGATCCTGAATTTATGGAAAGTGTCGAAAAAGAAATTAGTGACAGCAAGGTGAGTGCGGCCTATGCAGTTCAAATCGTGACAGATTGTTTGGTAATGATGTTTGAACAAATGAATGATCCCTATTTCAGTGCCAGAGCGGCAGATGTTAAAGATGTGGGGAATCGGGTTCGAAATAATATTTTAGGTATCGTAATGGCGGATTTGTCAAAGCTGCAGGAGGATGTCATCATCATCGCAGACGATCTTGCCCCTTCAGATACGGCATTGATGGACAAAACGCGAGTATCGGGTTTTGCAACCAATGTTGGCAGCCGAACATCACATACTGCGATCATGGCGCGCAGCTTAGAGATTCCAGCGGTTCTTGGTTTGACCGATATTGTAAAAAACGTGAAGACGGGTGATATGATTGTTATTGATGGACTTAGTGGTCGTGTCATTGTCAATCCCGATCGATATCAGATCAAGGCTGCAAAAGACGATCAGAGAGGATACCAGGCTTATTTAAAAGAACTGGAATGTCTCAAAGATCTGGAGGCAGTGACGCTGGATGGTCATCAGGTGGAGTTGGTCGGAAACATTGGTGAACCGGGTGATGTTCAGGGGGTTCGTAAAAATGGTGGGACTGGGATTGGACTCTATCGAACGGAGTTTTTATACATGAACAGTGACACCATGCCGGGAGAAGATAAGCAAATGGCAGCTTACCGATCGGTTCTGGAAGCCTTCCCCGATGGGCCGGTGATTATTCGAACCATGGATATTGGCGGCGATAAAAAATTGCCTTATCTGCCGTTGGAGGATGAAATGAATCCGTTTTTAGGACTCCGGGCAATCCGTCTGTGTTTCAAAGAAATTGAATTGTTTAAGACCCAGCTGCGAGCCATCTTAAGAGCAAGTGTGTACGGAAACGCATATATTATGTTTCCGATGATATCCAATGTTGATGAAGTAAGGCGAGCGAAAAAAATACTGGCGGAGTGTATGACAGAGCTGGATGCGTTGCAGGTGCCCTATCGTAAAGATGTAAAAGTAGGGGTGATGATTGAGATTCCCTCAGCGGCGATCACGGCTGATATTATTGCCAAAGAAGTTGACTTTTTCAGTATTGGAACCAATGATCTATGCCAATATACTATTGCGGTGGATCGAATGAATCAGGATGTTTCGTATCTATCTGATCCTTTTAATCCAGCTATCTTGCGCCTGGTAAAGCAAGTTATTCAGGCCTCTGATGATCATCCGGGACTCTTCACCGGGATGTGTGGAGAAATGGCGGGAGATCCGATGGCGGTCGTTATTCTGTTAGGGTTGGGACTACAAGAATTCAGCATGAGCGCCTTATCAATTCCCCAGGTTAAAAAAATTATTCGCGGTGTGCGTTTTCAAGATGCCAAGAAAATTGCTGAGGAAGCACTGAAACTTGAAACGGGAGTTGCGGTTAGGGTTCACATTCTTGAATCGATGAAGCGATTGAAGATTGAGATTTAATTATTTGAAAGCGATAAGGAGATTGGAATTATGCAAATACAAGAAGTGACGGTGTTGAATGAAACAGGTATTCATGCTCGGCCAGCATCCATGTTTGTCAAGGCTGCCGGAAAATTCAAATCAGATATTTTTGTCATTAAAGCAGATGATAAAGAGATTAATGCTAAAAGTATTGTCGGGGTTATGGCTGGGGGGATTACCCAGGGAACGACAGTAAAGATCAAGGCAGAAGGTGAAGACGAAGCAAAAGCAGTGGCTGAATTGGTACAAATGATAAATGATCGGTTTGATGAGTGACCTGTAATAACTGGGATTCATGTGGTTAAAAGGGAACCGGCCTTATTGTGTTAAAAACATAATGAGGCCGGTTCTATTTTTTGTTGAGGCTAAACAAGGTAAGGCGCTTAGCTTAAAAATTTGTTGAAGTGCTATTTTTCTTTATATTCTTTGTACACCCGATAAGGTTTCGAAATCACCCGGGATGGTAAGGATTTCAAAAAAATACTTAAATCGGCTTCCATCTCAGCGGTCATTCGTGTCGGTTTTGATAAGACCCGTTTTACAAAGTCTTCTTTAAAGTGGTTATTTACAAACTCCTGATTAATCTGAATCTGGATGCAACACTCTTTGCAGGTAATCTGAGAGATTTGTTCGTTTTTATACGCTATTTCGTGAGGGGTATCTTTCTCGCAGATGACACAAAACAAATCAGCTTCAATACGATTTTGGGGCATGGTTCGCTCTCCTTATTTCGCTAGTCTATTTATAAAGATTATAACATAAATAAGCAGGTTTTATCTATAAAAATCGGTTAAGTAGTGTTTGCTGTTTGGCGCATGGGTTCGCCTTTCTAAATAATTCTGGTTTTCTTCTGAAATCGACTTAACCACCGCAATATCACTGGCCACAGGTAAATACTGAGCATCATACAATCGGATTAAAAGTCTAAGAATAAAAATCGATACAGATTGTTGTAACAATAAATGTTATAATCGGGGTAATGTTATAGTAAATTGAAAGTGATATGCAGGGCGAAGAAAACAGGTCGAGAAAATTATTTAAACAAACATAAAAAAAGATAGCATCAATTGCTGAATATAACAGATGTCAATAAAAGGGCGAAAATAAATTGTTGGATTTAAAAGGAGACGCAATGGGAATTCAGGAAGAAGCATTAAAACTACATGAAGAATGGCAGGGTAAGCTGAGTATTGATAGCAAGGTGCCGTTAAAAAACAAGCATGATCTGTCGATGGCCTATACGCCGGGGGTGGCGGAACCCTGCCGCATGATCCATAAAAATAAGGAAGATGTCTATAAGTATACCGGCAAGGGAAATCTGGTGGCAGTGGTGACTGACGGGTCGGCGGTATTGGGCTTGGGCGATATTGGTCCAGAAGCGGCCCTGCCAGTAATGGAAGGAAAGGCTGTGTTATTCAAGGAATTTGGCGGGGTCGATGCCTTTCCGATCTGTATCCCATCCCAGGATGTGGAAGTCATCATCAACACGGTTAAAATGATTGAACCGGTATTTGGTGGAATTAATCTCGAAGACATTGCTTCGCCGAGATGTGTAGAAATCGAAAGACGCTTAAAAAAGGAACTGGACATTCCGGTTTTTCATGATGATCAGCACGGTACGGCAGTGGTAACAACAGCAGCGCTGATGAATGCCTTGAAGGTGGTTGGTAAAAGATGGGAGCAGGTAACTGTGGCCATGAGTGGGGCTGGAGCAGCCGGATCGGCCATCATCAAAATGCTGCTGAATATGGGTGTGGGCGATATTATCGTTTGTAGCAGCAGGGGAATTCTCTCGAAAGACCAAAAATACAGCAACTGGGTTCATCAGGAAATCGCCGAGATGACCAATAAACAGCATAGAAAAGGAGCCTTGGCCGATGCCATCAATGGCGCCGATATTTTTATCGGGGTTTCTGCGCCGGGTATTGTTACGGTAGAAATGATCCGGACTATGGCAAAAGACGCCATCGTCCTGCCGATGGCCAATCCTGACCCGGAAATTGATCCGGAGCTGGCCATCCAAGCCGGAGCGAGGGTGGTCGGAACAGGACGGTCGGACTATCCCAACCAGATTAATAATGTCTTGGCGTTTCCAGGTATTTTTAGAGGGGCCTTGGATGCCCGCGCCAGTGATATCAATGAAGCAATGAAGGTTGCTGCAGCCAAAGCCATTGCTGACTTGATTGGTGAAGACGAACTAAGTGTCGATTATATTATTGTTCCGGCTTTTGATCCCCGGGTGGGAAAGGCGGTAGCTGAAGCAGTCTGCCGGGCAGCTGTCGATTCGGGGGTAGCCAGGCTGAAGTAATGGCGTCATTTTAAAAATGGAAAGATCCTTTTCAAAGTGCTCGTCAGGTTATAACGACCAGTCAGATCACCATTTCCAACGGGGGTCTGACTGGGGATCTTCAAAATTCGGCTGGAGAAATGGCTTTAAGTTAATTTTAAAATCGATTCTTCAGGGAGTGATTGAATTTCAGAAAAGAGGATATTTTGAAAATCGCTCTCAGCTTTTTCATTCCAGTCGGAAATGATCGTTAATTTTAGCATTGAACCTTCCTTTATAAAGTCTCTGATTTCAGTTTGAGAAAGGCTGGAAAAATATTTTTTTAACACAATTTTTCCTTTTGAGATAAAAAATAGCTTCTCGCCATCACCAACCGGTATTTTTAAAAGGATATCGCTGGTTGTCAGGTGTTTATAACCATGAAGAAGATGGCGAATATAAGTCAGGCTTTCAATCAAGTCCCGGTATAGGGTAGCGCGTTCGAAATGATATTGGGCCGATACTTCGTGCATGCAGATGTTTAATTGATTAATAAAACAGTCGATCCTGATCTCTTCTGAAAAAAGCTGAATTAATAATTGACTATTTTTTGTGAAATCTTCCGGGCTCATGATTGCGGGCAGGGGATGATATTTAAAAGTGGTACTACTGTCATCCGGAACAAGCGGGAAGAGGTGGGTAAACATGTCAATCACGGATTGAATCAAATGCTTTCGCCGAAGTGGGCCAAAGGTATGGTCTTCTCGTTCTGGAACAATTGATAAAGCCGGGGAGCGGTTGGAACGGTTAACCTTCAGATAAAAATAGCTGCTGTCGTTTTTCATCTGAGAATTGAAATAAGGCTGGATTTCTTTAATCAGTTGGCATTCCAGCAACCGGGCTTCCAAATGTGTATCGGTGACCAAATAATCGATGTCTTCGATGAAAAAGATCATTTTTTCAATCTTTGGTTGTTTAGGTGATTTGTTAAAATAGGAGGTTACTCTTTTTTTCAGACATTTGCTTTTTCCGATATAGATAACTCGACCGCTGGAATCCAACATTTGATAAACACCGGGAAGCGGTGGAATTTGTTTTAGTTTTTCTTTTAAATGGTTCATTGTTTTGGCTTCCATATCTGTTTATTTTGCTGGGAATCGGGAAGTAGCTTCCAGATGACAATACAATACCATAAGAATAACGAGAATAACCTTGATTTATTCAGCAGATTCGAATTAAATGGTCGCATGCAATTGTAGTGCGGCGGTACCAATTAAAAATACACGGAATTATTGGGGCAAATCAGGATTTTTATTTAAGCGCTTTTATGCTATACTCACAAAAGAAAACGCATGCGCTTTGTCCCCGAAGGATGATTTATTCAGATTTGGGATGGCAAGCGCCAATTTAAAAAGAAGAGGGTATAGGTTAATGTACGAATATTATTACAAAAAACAAGATTTTGGGATGTGTCTGATGGAGGCAAAAGGAGAAGGTGAAGAAGCCGTTATTCCAGCTGACAGAGACATTCTGATTGTTGTGGATGACATTTTTAAAGGACACAAAGAATTGAAGCGGGTCGAATTTCCGGATACCGTTATCGAGATTGGTGGTTTTGTTTTCGATGGCTGTGAAAATCTAAAACAGGTCAAGCTGCCAGCTAACCTTAGAGATTTTTGGCAGTATGCCATGACCCGCTGCGGAATTGAAGAAATTGATATACCCGGAACGGTGGAACGGATCGCTTCCTTTGCTTTTAATCAGTGTGAGCAATTAACAACAATGAGAATTAATGAGGGAACCAGAAAGATTCTTTCTTGGGCATTTAAAGACTGTATTAATTTAACCGATGTCTATTTACCGGCGACG
This sequence comes from uncultured Lachnospiraceae bacterium, assembly GCA_964510565.1. Classification (GTDB taxonomy): domain Bacteria; phylum Bacillota; class Clostridia; order Eubacteriales; family Eubacteriaceae; genus Acetobacterium. The sequence continues at coordinate 16,863 of CAZEBY010000041.1, forward strand.
ATTGAAGAAATTAGTGACAAAGCTTTTGAAGGTTGTCCAAAGGTTGTGCTGCATCGAAAATGAGGACTGCAAAAACGATTAAAATACGAACAAGTGTGAATAAAACGAACGATAAATTAAACAAAAAATGATCATAAATCGATCATTGTCTAAAAAAAACGCCAGATTCATGATAAAAATTTGCCTTTTGAGTTGGCATAAGAATTGCTAATATAATCTTAAGTGTAGGCATTCAATTTTTATAATTGGCTCGTGATAATAAGTGATTAGTATGGGTATATAAAAACATACTTGAGTTGAATCAGGAAAGCAAAATTGAAAAATGAATACTTAACTAAGAAAGTGGAGGAAAAAAATGACAAAAACAGGGAAATTTTTAGACATGGCTAAGAAAATGGCGGAAGCAGCTGCTGAAAAAGCAATCCAAATTGATGTGCCAATGGTTATAGCAATTTGTGATGCAGGCGGAAACATGGTGTTATTTAACCGGATGGAAGATTCCTTATTAGCCAGCATGGATATTGCTACCAATAAGGCATATACCGCAGTAGCTCTGAAAATGGGCACCGATCAAGCGGCAGATCTGGCTAAAGAATCTGGTCAACTGTTTGGTATTGCATCCTGTGACAAAGGAAGAATGGTAGTATTTGGGGGTGGTTTCCCAATTATCGAAGATGGCAAAATCATTGGTGGCATCGGCGTCAGTGGCGGTAGTGTTGCAGAAGATATGACCGTTGCTCAAGCGGGACTGGATGCAATCAAATAAATAAAACTTTGCTTGACTGATGCAATTTAACCGGAATTTGAGTTGGTGTCTTGTCTGCAATCGCTTCGGTTTGATTGCGTAGATGAAGAGAAGATCCCAAATAGGTTTGCATTTAACTGACCAGCTACCCACCCGGGCAGCCTGGTCAGTTTTTTTAGTTTCAGATCCAAGCGTGCTTATTTAAAACCAAAGATAATCGGGAAAACAAAGGCAACAAGGCCTAACCAGACGGCATAAAGGTAGAGATACGTCGTTTGCCAGTTTTCAAGCTTAATGAATTCAATTTTTTTCAGGAAAAAGCGGTAATAAAGCCAGGCTAAGCCCCCCAGATTAATCAGCAAAAGCAGATTTTCACCCAGTGCTGCCAGTTTATTTGGAGTGATCCCAAAGGCAGATAGGCGAAAGAGGATCGCGGATAAAGCCACCGTATCGATGATCATGGCTGCAACAATCAGGGCCAGATTCAAATAGTCAAAAAGCTTGTTATTGCCGTAGGGGTTTCGGGCAGAAATGGTGTAAAGAACCAGGCCAAGGACTAAAGCCAGCATAAAATCGAAGGCAATCAGATAATCTCGGTCCATAAAAGGGCTTTTTCCGGAGAAAACCAGAACAATTAGAAAAGCAATCATGATGATCAGGAAAAGTGGACTGAATATTTTGGCCAGAATGGGGGCAAAATTTTCGACCACACTTTTCTTGGTTTCGACTAAATAGACGGTGACCATGGCTGTTGCAGCAGCGCCATAAATAATGAGATAATTTTGAATAAACCAGCTGGCATCAATTTGAATGGCAAAAAAAATCGCCTGGGTAAACATCGCCAAAACGATAAGTCCACAGAAAATAAGGGTGCCATAAATTACGGCTTCACCAGTGAAACGAATAAAATTCATCCGGCTCTGGTTGCTGCGCCAATTTACACCCATGTAAGCAACCCCGGTGATCAGCCATAAAAATAATGGCAGATGCAAGGCAGTCAGTATTTCAGTATTGTTCGGGGGATACGAAGGATAAGTGTTGATCAGGATGACCGCACCGGCAAAAATGCTTAAAATCACAGTGACCATTTTTAAATTAGATTTGTTTTTATACAGAAAAAACAGGGCAATCAATGGCAGGATGAAAAAACTCAAGTTTTTAAAATAAAACAGTTGGTATTGGGGGGCGTTGAAAGAATAACCTAAAAGCTCGGGAATTTTGAAAAAGGTACCAGCCAGAAACGAGAACAGAATGACCAGGCCGATATAGCGTTGATTTTCGCTTGAAATCCCGGTCGCTTCAGGCTCTAACATCAATTGCTTCCAGAGATTTTCGGTATTTACTTTGGAATATTCCCGGGAGACTGAATGGGTATCACCAAAACGTTTGACACTGATTAAAAATGCTTCTTCTGATGATAATCCGGCGTTAAGTAAATCGTCAATCTCATCGTGAAGATGACTTTCCAATTCGACAATGTCCGTTTCCTTAAAATGCCCCTGACTCCGCAGACAGTCACTCCAGGCACGGATGTTTTTTTCTAAATCATACATGAACGATAGACCTCCTTATTCATTATTTCAAACCAGGTTTTTGAAAGTGCCGAATGAACGATTTCCCATTGCTTTTTTTGCACCTCCAGTTCAGTCAGTCCTTCTTCTTTAAGTTTATAGTATTTTCGCTTCCGGCCGCCGTTGGAATTATCCCAATATGACTCGATAAAATTTTTTTCTTCTAGACGATGAAGCACCGGATAAAGCATCCCTTCGGACCAGACTAGCTCGTCTCCGGTTAATTCTTTAACCTTCTTGATAATTGCATAGCCATAACTGTCGTGCTCCTTTAAAATGGATAAAATAAAGGGCGTCGCAGAGGCTGCAATTAAATCTTTTGAGACATTCATTAATTACCTCCTATATACATAGATCTATTAGGTATAATTGTATTATACATAGAACATCTAGGTAATGCAAGTCTTTTCTGCAATTGCTTTCATGACGGTTGTTAATTTTCAAGGACTCCATTCTATGATAGAATAGAAGTTGTAAAATAAAAAGCGGCAAATTGGCAGCGTAGTAATTAAAGTGCCAGATCAAATAGATTGTTGAGGTAGAACAAATTGGAAAGAGAAGATTTTTTCAACCGAAGCCCGGGAATAATTGGTGAAAGAAATTTCAGTCAATATGCGGTTCTGGTAGTTTTGGTGGAAACTGAGGCGGGCCCAGCATTGCTTTTTGAAAAACGCGCCGAGACATTGAATCGTCAGCCCGGCGAGATCTGTTTTCCGGGCGGGCGTCTGGAAGCGGATGAAACACCTCTGGAAGCTGCAATCCGGGAAACCATGGAAGAATTACTGCTGGATCGTCAGCAAATCGAGATACTGGGACCAGGGGATATATTTATTTCGCCGTTTAATATGATGATCTACCCCTTTATTGCGAAGATAAAGGATTATCATTATCGTTTTAGTCAGGAGGAGGTTGGGGATGTTTTTACCGTGCCGGTGCGATATTTTCAGGAGCATGTACCCAAAAAGTATTTTAATCACTTACGTCATGAACAGCCTAACGATTTTCCTTATGAGTGTATTCCAGGGGGTAAGAATTATCCCTGGGTTAAAGGAAGTTATGAAATAAATTTTTATACTTATGGAGAAGACGTAATCTGGGGGATGACGGCATGTATTGTCGAGTCTACTGTGGAATTGATTCAAAGCTATGACCTGTTGAGAGAATACGAATACAAGGGGGAAATAAAATGAAGCTTGTAAAATTGCTGGTCAGTATCATCGCAATGATGATGACCTTTGTTTTTATTTACCAATCGATGGTTAGTGGAACACTGGACTTTTTGACTCAGACCCCGGATGTTTATGCTTATGGATGGTTGGCTGGGCTGGCTTTGCTGCTGATTGCCGGAACAATTGGGGTGGCATCGATAAACAATGATGGCCGAAAAATTCTGCTGACGGCCGCAAAATTTTATTTTGGCTGCGCCATTGTTACATTTTTGTTTGCAGGAAATGACAGTATGACGGCAACCACCACTGTTTATGGAGTGTTGGCGGGGATTATATTTTTGGTTAATGGCTTGATGACAAAAAATGAAGAGGATATAGAATACGGTTGGGACGAGAAACGATCCTGGGGTAAAAGGAAAGCTGAGATTAAAAAATACTCAAAAGATAAACAGGTCTGGGGAGAAAGCGATTTCCAGGGAAAAACGAAAAAAGATCAGCAACAAAAACCACATCGCAAGCCATGGATGTTTGCGATCATCTGGATGAGTATTGTTATTATTGCCGGGATCTTTTTTGGTGTTGCTTATCTGATTGATGAAGAAGAAAGTCAATATGATTATGATTACTCGGAACAAGTGCAAAGCGATGAAACAATCAGCCAGGAGCCAGCCAGGATCTATGGTCCTGGCGAAACATGGACAGTAGAGGGAGAATTTGCGCTGACATTCACATCGGCCAATGAGACAGACTATCAAAATGAGTTTGCAGAAGTAAACCCGGAGCAGGTTTTGGTGCTGACCTATGATTATACAAATATTGGCCATAAAAAGGATGTAATGGATCTCTATATTTCATCAGTCAGCTTTTATGTGATCGATGAAAATGGCGAAATGGCGGAGACCTATCCGGTGACTGGATTAACTTATCCCCAGGAAGTGCCCGTGGGGGTATCCAGTCTGGGAAATCAGGAAGCGTTTGGATTGAAAAATTCCAGTCGGGAAGTGATGGTTTATGTGGAAATTTATGGAAATGACTACATGCTCTATGAAGCGTTTTTCAAACTTCCGGTTCAAAGTTCGGTCCCGACTGTCTAAAATACGGTCTAAAAACAGTGGGGTTGTCACACTTGGAAATAGCAAAAAAATCGAAACGAGGAAATATGAAAAAAATCTATCTCTATGTTTTTTTAACCGGAATGCTTTTTGGCTCGATGGAGGTTGCGTTAAAAATTGGGGGAGCAACATTTAATCCCATTCAGCTGACTTTCATCCGTTTTTTGATCGGCGGGCTTTTTCTATTGCCTTTCGCCATCAGTGATCTCAGAAAAAAACAGATTAAACTCAGTACGAGTGATCTGGGGTATCTTTTTATACTGGGTTTAATCTGTATCTGCTTTAGTATGGTGCTTTTTCAGATTGGCTTAATGGGGATTAATGCCAGTCTGGCGGCGCTGATTTTTTCGATTAATCCGGTATTTACGATGGTCTTTGCCCATTATATTGTCCATGAAAAATTCACCAGAAAAAAAGCCATCGCCCTGATCATTAGTATCATTGGGTTGATCATTGTGATGAACCCTCAGAAGCTCATCTCTGGCGAAAACAATATCTGGTTTTTGTTAATGACTCTGGTGGCGGCGATTGCCTTTGGACTGTACACGGCCTTTGGCAAAAAACGAATTGCCTTTATTGGTGGAGTGGCTCAGAATAGTCTGAGTTTTCTGATGGGCTCGGGGGTATTGCTAATAATGCTGATCGCTAGCGGCCAACCTGTTTTTCAGGGGGTTAGTCTACAAACTGCACCATTGTTGTTTTATCTGGGTGTTTGTGTGACGGGGATCGGTTATTACTTTTATCTAAAAACCGTCGAAGATGCCGGGCCATCAACGGCCTCAGTCGCATTTTTTATTAAACCAATGGTTGCCCCGGTTTTTGCGCTCGTTTTCCTGGGGGAAGCGATAACCTTAAACATCGGGATCGGACTAATCTTCATATTGTTTGGTTCCTTTATAAACCTCACTGACGGCGATAAACTGGTCAGGATGCTTCGGCTTGAAAAAGTCTTTTATAAACAGTAAAATAAAAAAAAGCATTTTTTCAAAAACTTATTGACAAAGGGTTGAAAAGTCATTATACTAACTAAGTCGTCAAAAACAGCGACAGCGAAAACACAGCAACATAGAAAACAACAAAAAAGAATTTCAAAAAACAGCTTGACAATCATAAGAAACGACGATATAATAGAAAAGCTTCTCCGGTCGGAAACGACGGGGAACGGCGGTCATAGAAAAGAGAATAGTACCATAAAACCTGTAAAACAGCCAAAACAT
>CAZEBY010000042.1:0-21996 GCA_964510565.1 uncultured Lachnospiraceae bacterium
AAAGTGTGTTGTTATAAAGTCTCAGCTGAATTTTAGTGCTGGGAAAGTTGAGTAAATATGAAATATTGATGAAAAGTTTGGCTCAGGGAAATACTTCAGGAAACAGTGTAAATAATGGTCTGGTAGCACAACAGGGAGATTGGATTTTTTATCGGAATAGTAATGACAATGGATCACTTTATAAAATCAGAAATAATGGAACAGAAAAAACGAAACTGAACAGCGAGGATACACTTTACATTAATGTAATTGATGACTGGTTATATTACAGAAATGGCGTAAATGACTCCATTTATAAGGTCAAAACTGATGGGACTAATAGAACACTGTTAAACAGTGATACAACTATTCTTAAATCATATTTACAAAAAGAAATCCTTGTTTCCGGGGATTGGATCTACTTCAATAATTCTGATGACTGGCGCACTATTTATAAAATGAAAACTGATGGTACCGAAAAAACAAAAATCACTGAAATTTTGGCTTGCTGTTTTTACGTTAGCGGTGACTGGATCTATTTTAGCGAGGCAATGAATGTCGGTGCTCTCCGTAAAATAAAAACAGATGGTAGTGGATATACGAAAATGGATGATCAAAATTCATATTATTTTAATTTTGTTGATGATTGGATTTATTACCCCAGGTTTAGTGATCAGTACCGATTATATAAGATGAGCGCTGATGGGACAAAAGAAATGAAGGTTCTCGATGAAATCTGCGGAACAATCAATATTGTCGATAACTGGATTTATTTTAACGATAAAGAAGATAATGAATGTCTTTATAAAATTCGCAGTGATGGGACAAATAAAACAAAATTGAATAATGAAAAGTCGTATCATATTAATGTAATTGATAATTGGATCTATTATTCAACCAACTACGAAAACTCAGCGATTTTTAAAATCCGTACAGATGGATCGGATAGGCAGAGAGTAGAGTAGATCGATGTTATCCACGGCATGAAGGCCTGGGGTGTGGGGAAAACTAATTATTTATTTAACTCCCGGTAAGAAAACGATTGATTTATAATGGTGCATAAGCGGCAAGAAAACGAGCGTGCTTTGCTTTGCTTGGAACAAGAAACGGATAGGATGGTGTGCATGTACAAGATACTAATTATCGAAGACGATCAGATTATTGCCAGAGCTCTGAAAAATCATTTGGATAAATGGGAGCTGGAAACCGAATTGGTTACCGACTTTCATCATATCCTCGATCAGTTTGTGGCCTATGATCCCCAGCTGCTGCTGCTCGATATCTCGCTGCCTTTTTTTAATGGCTATCATTGGTGCAGTGAAATTCGTAAGATTTCCAAGGTGCCGATTGTATTTATCTCCTCGACCAGTGACAACATGAATATCGTCATGGCGATGAACATGGGCGGGGATGATTTTATTGCCAAGCCCTTTGATCTGGGGGTGGTGGTGGCAAAAATTCAGGCGCTGCTGCGGCGGACTTATTCGTTTCAGGGACAGGTCAGTCTGCTGGAACACAAGGGGGCGATTTTAAATCTCGGTGACGCCAGCCTCAGCTATGTCGATCAAAAAGTGGAGCTCAGTAAAAATGAATTTAAGATGCTGCAAATTCTGCTGGAAAATAAGGGCGAGGTGGTCTCCCGCGATGTGATCATGAAACGGCTCTGGGACAGCGACTGCTTTGTCGATGACAATACCTTGACGGTCAATATCGCCAGGCTCCGTAAAAAACTGGATGAGGCCGGGTTATCGGATTTTATTGCCACCAAAAAGGGCGTCGGCTATTTGATTGGAGACTGAAATGAACATGGTATTTGTTTTTAAAGCTTACCTGAAAAGTCGGATCAGGGTTATCGCAGCCTTTGTGATAATGATGCTGGTCTTTGCGCTGGTCTATGCGCTCTACCATCTGCCGCTGGAGCCGATTGTTTACAGTGCAGAGCTGGTGATGGCGCTGGCAGTAATTTTTGCCAGTCTCGATTTCTGGCGTTTTTATCAGAAACATCAGCGCCTGAGTGCCGCGATCAATGGGGCTACCGCCGGGGTGGGAGAATTGCCAAAGTCCCGGGATTTACTGGAAGACGACTATCAAACCCTGATCCGGGTGCTGGCTGAGCACCGGGCCGAGCTTAGCTCTCAGTTTGATAACCGGCAGAGCGAACTGATCGATTACTATACCTTATGGGCCCATCAGATTAAAACCCCGATCTCGGCCATGGGGCTGCTTTTGCAAACTGAAGAGGGTGACCAGCAGCGGATCAGCGCCTATCGGCAGGAGCTTTTTAAGATCGAACAATATGTGGAGATGGTGCTCCAGTATTTACGGCTGGAAAGCATGTCTTCCGATTTGATTTTGGTCAAATACGATTTGGCGGACATCGTTAGGCAGGCCGTTAAAAAATATGGGCTTATTTTTATCAATAAAAAAATATCGCTGGATCTACAGGAAATCGACTGCCAGGTGCTGACCGACGAAAAATGGCTGGTCTTTGTGCTGGAACAGATCATTTCCAATGCCCTGAAATATACCAACCAGGGTAAGATTGCCATTTATCTGGATGAGCAGTCAGAAAAAACCCTGATTATTGAAGATACCGGCGTTGGGATCCGGGCCGAAGATATCGAGCGGATTTTTGACCGGGGCTTTACCGGCTACAACGGCCGAATGGACAAAAAATCAACCGGGATCGGCCTTTATCTGTGTCAGCAGGTGCTTCATAAACTCGCCCACGCCATCACGGTAACCTCTCAGGTGGACCAGGGTACCCGGGTCAGCATTGATCTATCGTCCCGCGGATTTGAGGCCTTATAACACAAGCTTACAAAAGTGTAAGTTTAACCGCCCGAATGTAAGCCAAAGCGATGGCTGGCAGTTTTCTTTTTCGTTATACTTGGGTTATCGATAAAATAAATTTCAAATCATACAGGAGAAAAATATGCGATTACTTGAAGTAAAGAGTTTAAAGAAAATCTATACCACCCGCTTTGGCGGAAATCAGGTCCAGGCACTGTCGAATGTCAGCTTCTCGGTGGAGCAGGGCGAATATGTGGCGATTATGGGGGAATCCGGATCGGGAAAAACGACCCTGCTCAATATTCTGGCCTCCCTCGACAAACCCACCAGCGGCGAAGTATTTCTCGATGGCAAGAACATTGTCGCCATCAGAGACAGCGAGATCTCAGCTTTTCGGCGGGACAATCTGGGCTTTGTTTTTCAGGACTTTAACCTGCTTGACACCTTTTCGATTCAGGATAATATCTTTTTGCCGCTGGTGCTGGCTCAAAAAAATTATCAGGAAATGAACAGTCGGCTGGGTCCGCTGGCCAAGCGCTTAAACATCGAAGAGATTCTAAAGAAATATCCCTATGAGGTTTCCGGGGGACAAAAACAGCGGGCCGCCGTAGCTCGGGCTTTGATTACCCAGCCCAAACTGGTGCTGGCCGATGAGCCGACCGGGGCGCTCGATTCCAAGGCGGCGATGAATCTGCTGAAGATTTTTTCAGCCATCAATGAACTCGGACAGACGATTTTGATGGTTACCCATTCGGTGGCCGCCGCCAGCCATGCCAACCGGGTCCTTTTTATCAAGGATGGCGAAATTTACAATCAGATCTATCGGGGTTCAATGAGCAACGACGAGATGTATCAGAAAATATCCTTTACCCTGTCGGTGCTGGCTTCCGGAGGTGAGGAACTTGAATAAGTTTTTTTATCCCAAGCTGGCACTGGTCAACCTCAAAAAAAATGGCAATACCTATATTCCTTATATTTTGACCTGTATCGGATCGATCGTTGCTTTTTACACGATGGTTTCGATCCACAGCAACAAGGGTTTGGATCAAATGCCGGGATCAATTAATTTGAAAACCATTCTCTTTCTGGGGATCATCGTGATTGGTATTTTTGCGGTCATCTTTCTTTTTTACACCAACAGCTTTTTAATCAAGCGGCGTAAAAAGGAACTTGGTTTATACAGTATTCTCGGTCTGGAAAAGAAGCATATTGCCCGGGTGCTATTTTATGAAACCGTGTTTGTGACGGTGATCAGCCTGACGCTGGGGCTCGTCGGCGGCATTCTGATTGGAAAACTGCTGTTCTTGCTGCTTTTGAATGTCGTTCATTTCAAAAGCCCATTAAGCTTTCAGATTGATTATTGGGGGTTGCTGCTTACCACCGGGGTGTTTCTGGCGATCTTTGGTCTGACGCTGCTGACTAATTTTTTGCAGGTAAAACTCAGCAATCCCATTGATCTGTTAAAAGGTGGACAACATGGCGAGAAGGAACCAAAATCTTCCTGGATTATCACCCTGATTGGGATTATCTCGCTGGGGGCGGGTTATGGGATTGCCCTTTCGGTGGAAACCCCGCTGGCGGCCTTGATGCTTTTCTTTGTGGCGGTGGTGTTTGTCATTATTGGGACCTATGCCCTGTTTATCTCCGGGAGCATTACCCTGTTGAAACAACTGAAAAAGAATAAACGATTCTATTATCAGTCCCGCAATTTTATCTCAGTATCGGGGATGATTTACCGGATGAAACAAAACGCGGTTGGTTTGGCCAATATCTGTATCCTCAGTACGATGGTGCTGGTGACGCTGTCCACTACGGTGTCACTGTATATTGGTCAGGAAGGGATGCGCCGGGATTTTTATCCCATGGATGTCAGCATTGTCGGCGAAGCAAGCAATACCGATTTCGCAGTGGTCAAAGTGATTGTTGAAGCAGAAAAAGAGAAACTAAAGATAAGGAGCAGCGATGAATTTTCTTTTGATCTGGCTCGTTTTCGAGCTTTTCAGGAAGGCAATCACTTTCTGAAGGATATGGTCGCGGACGAAAGTAACGACGCCATGTATTACGAAAGGATCTCTAACCTGACCCTGATTCCGCTGGACGACTATAACCGTTTAACTGGCGGCAATAAAAGTCTGGCTGGGAATGAAATGCTGATTTTTTCGGTCGGTGATGACTATGGCGAAGCGACTATTGTTTTTGGCAATCAGCAGTATCAGATCACCGAGCAGCTCGAAGCCATTCCGATGGATTTTAAAAAGACCCAGGATATGGGGCATACCTACTACCTGATTGTTAAAGATGATGCGGTCATGGAGGCCATTTATCAAACCATGAAAAACGACGATGATCCCCAGACCACTCTTCATGAGCTGATGTTTAATCTTGATGGCGATGAGGACACCCTCAACGCCTTTTCTGCCAATCTGCGGGCCGCGGTGACCCAGAACAATCCGGACATTGACATCCAGAACCTTTACGAAGCATTGACGGAACTTTATTTCTTCTTTGGTGGTTTCCTGTTTCTGGGCGTATTTTTGGGCTCGCTGTTTATGATGGCCACCGTGTTGATTATTTATTTCAAACAGATTTCCGAAGGCTATGAAGACAGTGAACGGTTTGAGATCATGCAGAAGGTGGGCATGGATAAAACCGAGGTCAAAAAAACCATCGGCAAACAGATTTTAATGGTCTTCTTCCTGCCCCTAGCCGGCGCCATCATTCATGTCGCCTTTGCTTTCCCGGTGATCACCAAAATGCTGGCCGCCTTCCGGCTGACCAACATAACCCTGATCTTTTTATGCACGTTGGTCGGTGTCGTCGTTTATGCTTTGGTTTATACCGGCGTCTATCTGCTGACTGCCAGATCATACTATAAGATGATTCACTAAACATAACTCTAAAAGACAAAAAATCCCCTATTTCAGGGGATTTTTTTCCAGTAGTGCTTCCACGTCTTTGACGCTCATCGGTTTGCCAAACATAAAGCCCTGAACACAATCGCAGTTATTGGCTTTCAAATAGTCCAGCTGGGTGCTGTTTTCAATGCCTTCGGCAACAATGTGGGCATCCAGGTTATGACCCAACGAAATGATATCGCCGACGATGCGGATTGAGGAATCCTGATCCGAGAGATCATCGATAAAGGACTTGTCAATTTTCAGGGTGTCAATCGGTAGTCGGCGTAAATAGCTCAGCGACGAAAAGCCGGTGCCGAAATCGTCCAGCGAAATTCGGACATTTAAGGACTTTATTTCATTAAGCATCGCAATGGTTTCTTCGATGTGGTCAATAAAAAGGGATTCGGTTATTTCCAATTCCAACTGCTTGGGGTCCATGTTGGTTTCGGCAAGAACGTTTTTAACGATGGTGACAAAATTCTTGTCCCGCATCTGTACTGCCGAAACATTCACCGAAATGCAAAGATTCTGATCAAAACGATTATCCAATTCTTTGAATTTATGGCAGGCGGTCAACAGCACCCACTGGCCAATGCCAATGATCAGTCCCATTTCTTCAGCCAGCGGGATAAAGTTCATCGGGGCAACCCGGCCATAGTGAGGGGAATTCCAGCGGATCAGAGCTTCAAAGCCGCGGATGCGATGATCCTCAGCATTGAACTGGGGCTGATACTCAATGAAAAATTCCTGATTCTCATAGGCTTTTAAGAGCAGCGATTCCATTTGGATCTTATTGAGAATTTCTGCTTTCATATCCGGTCTGAAAAACTGAATGTTATTGCGGCCCAGCTCTTTGGCCTTATACATCGAGGTGTCGGCGCTGTTAAGCAGCTCAATGGGATCTTTGCCGTCCTGGGGGAAGACCGAGATACCGAAACTGGCACTGACTTTAAATTCTGAGCAGCTGGTTTTGATTTTATCGCAAAGTTCATTACGCAAGCTTTCGACATAGCTGTAGGCAACATCTTCTTTGATATTCCGCTGAATGATCAGGGCAAACTCATCCCCACCCAATCGGCCCAGTAAATCATCTTCATGAACGAGCTCCTTCAAACGCCTGGCGGTATACCTTAAATAATCATCACCATAGAGATGGCCCATGGTATCGTTGATTTTTTTAAAATTATCCAAATCGATGAAGACGATAAAAAAGGATGACGTTTCATTTTCAGAAAGATTGACGAGCAATTGCAAGCGTTCCAGAATCATTTTGCGATTGGGAAGTTCAGTTAAGCCATCATAATAAGCCAGAAAATGAAGGCGCTCTTCATTTTTTTTAATTTCTTCATTAGATGCATGGAGCTCACGATTCTGGTTTGCCAGGGTCTGTTTGGCCTGATTCAGTTTTTTATACAGTCCAGCGATTTTTTCTTTTTGGATGATCACCGCGTTCATCCGCTCAACCGCTTTATCGTAGCGATTCAGGTTCATGTAAAAGGCGGCGGTAGCCAGGCTGAACACGAAAGTAAATAGCATATTCTGAATCAGAAAATAAACCGGAGCAAATTGGAAACCATCGACAGGCAGGAAAAAGGTCACATAGAGTCCGCAGATAAAAGTCGTTGCGGCGATGTAATACAGCATTGTTATTTTCAGCCGCATCAAAGCCAGGATAATCATCACAAAAGCAACCGACCATACCGCCGGACCAATGATGTGGTAGTAGCGGACCACAATAAAAGCCAGACAGCTCGATTGGGAAAGAGAAATCAGGTGATCAAATAAATCACTGACCAATTCTTTTCGGGAAATCAGTTCGAAGGTTAAGCCGAGCAGCATAAAAATCCCACTGTTGACTAGTACCGTGGTTAAATCTTCACCCCAGAAAAAATAAACAACAATGATATTGGCAAATGCCCCCAAAAAGAGCAATGGGGCAGCAAACATGCAAGTAATCACATTCTGATAATACAAGATCCGCGCAGGATCATCGGTGGCGTTTAATTGCTTAAACACGGCGGGCATGGTTCGTTTAAAGTTAAGGTTATCCATTATACTACCTCATCGTTTAAAGGATTACAGTCATTTTGCTCTATTGTAGCATTTTCTGGGACTTATTGCGATAGATAGAAGTATCAGTTTTAAAAATAAATACCCGGCAAACATTTGGAAAAGCCGTATTTTAGCCTTAAATAACTTAAAAAAACCTGTACTTTTGACATATCCATGTTATAATATAAAAACAATTAAATAAGAATGTAATAAATCATTTAGGATGAATAATTTCATTGAGGGAATCTGGTTAGAATCCAGAACGATCCGGTCACTGTAATTAGTTATGTCTCCTTAATATGTCACTGGGCACGTTTTGTCTGGGAAGGCAAGGAGAATAAAAGCTATAAGTCAGGAAACCTACTAAAATGATGTACTAAAGTGTCCTTCCAGGGAAAAGGGAAGTTAGTAACATTAACATAAGTTGGTTCGATGGCGTTGCGTTATCGGAATCAATGGATACGTGTAATGATAAAACCTTTTTTCCCATCGCAATGTGGGTGAAAGGTTTTTTTTTCGGCAAGTAATAAAAAATGGAGGTAAGCATGAAAAAAACAAAGCGAACGATGACTGTTGTCGGTATTGTGTTTTTTGCGGTCGTTCTGGCGTCCCAGCCGGTCAACGCCATGCATATTATGGAAGGCTTTCTGCCAATTGGCTGGGCGGTTTTCTGGTGGGTATGCTCGTTGCCGTTTATCGCCTTCGGATTATATCAGGTGGGGAAAATATTTAAAAACAAACCGGAACAAAAAGTGCTTTTAGCCATTGCCACCGCCTTCACCTTTGCTTTATCAGCCTTTAAACTGCCTTCAGTAACCGGCAGTTCGTCACACATGACCGGCATTGGACTGGGCGCGATCGTGTTAGGCCCCTTTGCCACCGTGGTCGTCGGGACGATTGCGCTGCTGTTTCAGGCGCTGTTGCTGGCTCATGGTGGGCTGACAACCCTGGGTGCCAATGTTTTCTCGATGGCGATTGTCGGATCTTTTGTTGCCTATGGCATTTATAAGGGGTTGTCAAAACTGAATGTCCCGAAAGCAGTAACCGTTTTTCTGGCGGCCTGTTTAGCCGATCTGATGACCTACGTAACCACCTCGATCCAGTTGGGTCTGGCCTTCCCGGATCCGGTTGGCGGGATTGCAGCCTCGGTGGTCAAGTTTTTAAGTATTTTTGCGATTACCCAGATACCGCTGGCCATCATCGAAGGAATTTTAACGGTTCTGGTGGTCAATGCCATCTACCAATATAAAGAAAAGGGGATTATTTCAAATGAAACTCTCACCGATAACTAAAATTATTCTGATTTTAACAATTGGCGCACTGATTATTATCCCGCAGATCGTCTTGCCGGATGCCGAGTTTTCCGGTGCCGATGATGCTGCCGGAACAGCCATCACGGCCATTGATAAAAATTACGTACCCTGGTTTGAAAGTTTGTTTGATCCCGGCGAGATGGAAGAAAACCTGTTCCATTTTCAACAGCTTTTAGGCGTCGGCGGATTGGGAATCTGCTTTTTCTATCTTTATAAAAAATCGAAAAAAAATGAAAGCGCTGATAAATCAGCGTAAACTCACGGCAGTTTATTATATTTGCATCTTAGAAGGAGACGGACATGATTGATCGCTTTGCCCATACCAATAAACTTAGCAATGCCAATCCTACGGTTAAAGTAGTGGTTTCATTGGTCATGCTCCTGTCGGTCTTTTTTATCAATGAACCCCTGTATATGGCAGGGGTTTTTGGTGTTATGGTGGGTTGCACCCTGCTGTGGGCAAAAATCCCGGTGCGGATTTATCTGCATACCTTGATTTTTGATTCGCTCTTTGTTATTCCCGGAGCCCTGGCGTTATTGTTTACGATCTCAAAAGGTGGCGGCGATTATTTATGGGCCGTTAACTTTTTCCAGTTTACCATCGGCATCACCACCACCAATCTGGTGCTGGCCAGTCTGGTTTTTTGCCGGGCTATGGCCGGTGTTTCCTGTATGCTTTTTTTAATTTACACCACCCCGGTAATGCAGATCGCTGGTGTCATGAAAAAAGCTCACATCAGTAATACGTTTTTAGAAATATTTATTTTAACCTACCGCTTCATCTTTGATTATTGGGACAAAATAAAACTGATGGCCACCGCCCAGGAACTGCGGTTTGGCTACCGTAATGTAAGAGTCGCGCTCCAATCCATCGCAATGATGTTAAGCAATTTATTTCTCATGGCCATCCAGAGCTACGAGGAAATGACAAAAACCCTGGAGCTTAAGCAATATCAGGGAGACTTTCATGTAAGCTATCGGAAAGGTCTTAAAAATGATTAAAACAGAAAATTTAACCTATCAATATCCAGATGGCACCACCGCCCTCAAGGGGGTGTCGATTGACGGCAACCGGGGCAATTGCATCGCCCTGATCGGAGAAAACGGGGCCGGCAAATCGACCCTGATGTCGGCCTTGATTGGGCTACTCAAGCCCACCGGGGGAACCGTTTATTTTAAGGATCAACCCTTATCCTATCAGAAAAAAAAGCTCTATGAATTTCGCAAATCGATTGGGCTGGTCATCCAGGAATCGGATAAGCAGGTCTTTTATTCCGGCATCTATGACGATGTGGCCTTTGCCCTGCGAAACATGGGCATGGCAGCGGAGCAAATCGATCAGCGCGTCCAGGCGGCCATGGAAGCGACCGGCATCACGCAGTTGGCTGACCGACCGGTTCACTATCTCAGTTATGGACAAAAGAAACGGGTGGCCATGGCCGGGGTGTTAGCTGTTGAACCGGAGATCATTCTGATGGATGAACCGACCCTGGGACTCGATCCTAAAAGCAAGGCCGGGGTTAAAGCGATTATCAAAGGCGCTTTGGCCAAAGGCATCAAGATTATTTTATCCAGCCATGATATGGATTTTATTTATGAATTTTGTGATTATACTTATGTACTCCATCATGGCGGGGTACTGGTCGAAGGTGAAACCACCGACGTCTTTAAAAACACCGAAGCCCTGGAAACGGCCAGTCTGGAACAGGCGACGATGACTCGCCTGGAACAGTGTCTGGGGATTAAAGGGTTTCGCAGTATTGCCGCTCTGGAAGAAGCGATCAGGAATCAGAAAAAGGAGGTTCAAACGGATGAAACTGGTAGTAGCGGGCATTAATCATAAGGATACACCTTTAGAAATTCGGGAGAAAGGGGCTTTTCTCCATCGCACCCTGAATGAAGCGATTCGTACCCTTTTAAAAGAAAAGGATATCGCCGAGGTGATCATTCTGTCGACCTGCAACCGCAGCGAGATCTATGTGTCAACCCGCCACCCTGAAGCAGCGGGGAAAATCTTAACCGACTTTTATCTCAGTGAAAAATCAGCAGCCCTGGCATCCTATCTGTTTGTCAAAAAAGAGCGGGAAGCGATGGTTCATCTCTATGAGGTGGTCACCGGTCTCGACTCGATGATTCTGGGTGAGGACCAGATCCTTGGCCAGGTCAAGGATGCGCTGGAAAAATCTCAGGCAATTAAAGGCTGCGGCAAATACCTGACAAAAATGTTTCGCGAAGCGATCACCTTTACCAAAAAAGTAAAAACGGATTATAAAATTTCCGAAACCCCCTTATCCTTAAGTTCAACCGCAGTCAAGCATATCAAACGAGAGTATCCTAATGATTATGGCGATAAAAAAATATTGATCATCGGTTCGGGAAAAATGGGCGTGCTGGCACTGCGCTATATGAAGGCCGAGGGCTTTCAGAATCCCTACATGACCAACCGCACCTTTCATAACATGGATCAGTGCGAAGCGATTCATGAAAACGTCCAGACGATCCACTATGAAGACCGCTATGCGATTATTCCTGAGATGGATGTGATTATTACCGCCACCGCTTCGCCCCATGTTGTTTTAAAAGCCGATGAAATGAAGCCGCTCCACAAACCGCTGACAGTGATCGATCTGGCGCTGCCCCGGGATGTCGAAGAGGCTGTCGGCAACCTGCCGATGGTTACGCTGTTGACCATTGATGATTTTAAAAACATCATGGATGAAAAGATGGCCTATCGGGTCAAAGTCGCCGAAAAAATTGCGGTCGAAATTCAGGATGAAATCGATGGACTGTTGTCCTGGGTAACCCACGCCAAGGTCGACAACATGGTTCGGGATTTAAACGAAACCTCCCGGCAACTGGCCGAGGAAACGATTGAGAATCTCTGTGGGAAATTAAACCTGACCGAGAAAGAAGAAGTCTATCTGGCCAAGGTGATCCGCTCAAAATTTAGGGAAATGGTGATGCCGCCGATTAAACAGCTGAAGTCGCTGGAATGCGAAGAGGAAATTATTGGTATTGAAAAAACCGTAACCTATCTGTTCCCGGGTATTCAGGACAAAAAAACATTAGCAGATCAACAAAATGATGACACCGCTGTTATTTAATTTAAAAAATAAAAAGGCCCTAGTGGTCGGCGGCGGGAAGGTGGCCGCCAGACGGATTGTCACCTTACTGGAAAACAGCATGCAGGTGATTGCTGTGAGTCCAGATTTTTCTGAGGGGATTATTAAAACCGAGAACAGTCGGCTGACCCTGATTTATGCCGGCTATCACAAAGATCAGCTGGCTGACATTGATCTGGCGGTGGCGGCAACCGATAATCGTGCCTTGAATGGGCAGATCAAAAAGGACTGTCAAGCCCAAAAAATCTGGTGTAACCGGGTCGACGATCCCGATGATTCGGATTTCATTTTTCCCAGCGTCATTCGCCGGGGGGACTTAACCCTGTCGGTCTGTACCGAAGGGGCAAGTCCCTTCTTAACGAAGCAGATTGTTGCTGAGTTGGCCGAGCACTATGATGACAGCTACACCGAAAAAACCGCCTTATTGCGATTGCTGCGACAGGCCGTTTTAGCCGGCGATGGGTCGCCGAACGAAAAAACCGCAGAACTTAAAGCCTTGTCCCGATGTTCCAATGCGGAACTCAGGTCAAAACTAGGAAAATAACTGACAATTGGAGATAGGATAAATGAATATAAAAGTTGGAACACGGGGCAGCACGCTGGCCCGCACCCAAAGCCAGTGGCTGATTGATGTACTGGCGAAAGCCCATCCGCAGGTAAACTTTGAAATGGTGATTATTAAAACTAAAGGTGATCTGGTTCAGGATAAACCGCTTGATAAAATTGGCGACAAGGGCTTGTTTACCAAGGAGTTAGAAGATGCGCTACTATCCGGTGAGATCGATATGGCCATCCACAGTATGAAGGATATGCCGTCAAAGCTGCCGGAAGGCCTGGTCTTAACGGTGCCACCGGTTCGGGAGGATCCCCGGGATGTCCTGTTGACACCCCATCGGATTACCGCCCTGGATGAGTTGCCCAAGGGTGCTGTGGTGGCCACCGGCAGCAAACGGCGAATTGCTCAGCTGCAGAAACTGCGGCCGGATGTGGAAATTGTGGGAATCCGTGGCAACATCGATACCCGAATCCGCAAAATGCAGGAGCAGCAATTGGATGGCGTCATTCTGGCGGCGGCCGGATTAAAACGGATTGGTCGCTTGGAAGACTCAGCCTACTACACCGTCGCACTACCGGAAACCACCTTTATTCCGGCACCGGCCCAGGGTATTCTGGCGGTGGAAGTCCGGGAAGACAATCAGACGGTTAACGAACTGATGGCAGTCATCAGCGATCAAAATACGATTGTTCAAATGAGCGCCGAACGGAGTTTTTTAAATGCCTTAAACGGGAGTTGTCATATTCCCGTTGGCGCATTTTGTGAAATAGAAGCTGAAGAAATTACAGTATACGGACTGTATGGTCTGGAAGATGGGAGTCGGGTGGTGACCCGATCCATAAAAGGTGCACCTGAGGAGGCAGAAAATTTGGGAAAACAATTAGCTAAAGCATGTTATCAGGCAGTGCATGAAAAACCGGGAAAGGTCTATCTGGCTGGAGGCGGTTGCGGCGATCCCGGCCTACTGACCGTTAAAGCCAAGGATATTTTGACCAAAGCCGATGTGGTGGTATATGATGCTCTGGTTAATGAAAGCTTTTTAAACGATGCCCGAGCTGATGCTGAAATTATCTATGTCGGCAAACGGGCGGGAAACCATGCCATGCGCCAGGAAGATATCAATGCCCTGTTAGTCCAAAAAGGCCAGGAAGGTAAATTGGTCCTGCGCTTAAAAGGCGGCGACCCCTATGTCTTTGGCCGGGGTGGCGAAGAAGGGGAAGACCTCTATGACGCTGGGGTACCCTTTGAAGTGATCCCCGGGATTACCTCGGTTATCGGCGGACTGGCTTATGCCGGGATTCCGATTACACACCGGGACTGTGTATCATCATTTCATGTCATCACCGGGCATTTAAAATCCAATGCCTACGACGGTTCATCGGATCTGGACTGGCCGGTGCTGGGAAAACTCAAAGGCACGATCGTTTTTTTAATGGGCGTTAAAAATCTGGAAAAGATCTGTGACGAACTGGTTAAAAACGGCATGAATCCGGAAATGCCGGTAGCCGTGGTGCATCGGGCGTCCACCCCTTATCAGCGGGTGGTCACCGGAAACCTGACCACCATCTACGACATTGCCACCGAAGCAAAAATCACCGCTCCCAGCCTGATTGTGGTCGGCGAAGTCGTGAGTAGAAGGCAAAAACTGCGCTTCTTTGATGAAAAACCATTGTTTGGAAAAAACATCATCGTTACCCGGTCCCGGGAACAAAGCTCCCAGATGGTTGAAAAAATCACGGAGTTGGGTGGTAATGCCATTGAATTCCCGACCATCAAAATTGTCCCCATTAACGAAGCCGCCTGTGACGAAAAGGTGAGAGTGCTGAGCGAATACAGCCATATAATTTTTACCAGCATCAACGGGGTTGAAGTCTTCTTTGATTCCCTGGCCCGCTGCGGCAAAGATGCCCGCGCCTTTGGCAACCTGCATATTACCGCCATTGGCGAAGGCACCAAAAATGCCCTCTTGGCCCGCGGCCTGCAAGCCGATTTTGTGCCGGATAAATATGTTGGCGAAGAACTTGTCAGCGGTTTGGCGCCACTGCTTAACAAAGATAGCCGGGTACTGATCCCCCGATCCAAAAATGCCCGAATCTATGTGGTCGAAGAATTATCAAAGATCTGTCCGGTCGATGAGATCCAAAGCTATGAAACCATCCGCGAAGATCATGCCTCTGTTGATCCGCTGGCAATGTTAAATAATAAAGAAATTGATTATATTACCTTTACCAGCTCCACTACCGTCCAGTTTTTTGTGGAAAAAATTGGCGCTGCCCATATTGATGCCATTAACACCGCAAAATGCGTGTCGATCGGCCCCCAGACCTCAAAGAAATGTGTTGAGCTGGGCATTGATGTCGACATCGAAGCCGAAACCTATACCATCCAGGGGATGCTTGATGCAATTTTAATGGATGCTTAGAAATAAAACTTTAGTAAAAGAGCTGAAGTAGTACCGACAATTGTTACATCATGTTGTCTGCATCAAGGCGGACACGGCAGAGCCTGTCCGAGCTTGCAGCAGACAACAGATTAACAATTGGTCGGTACGGTACATGCAAATAACTAGAAGTAAATTAGGAGGTCAGCAATATGTTACCAACACGATTACGAAAAAATACGGCGGTTCGGAATTTAATCCGGGAAACCCAGCTGTCCATGAATGATGTGGTTTATCCGCTGTTTATCGTCGATGGACAGGGAGTCCGCAAAGAAATCGGCTCGATGAAAGACCAGTACCACCTGTCTTTGGATATGCTCGGGGCGGAAACCCTGGCGTTAAAAGAACTGGGCATCCGTTATGTCATTCTGTTTGGTGTCCCCGATGAAAAAGATGGCGACGCCACCCCCGCCTTCGTTGAAGACGGCTTGGTTCAGGAAGCCATTCGGGTGATTAAAAAGGTTGATCCCCAGATGTACGTGATCACCGATGTCTGTCTCTGCGAATATAAGAGTGATGGGCATTGCTGTTTCTTTGAGGAAAACGGCGAGATCCGCCGGGCGCAGACCCTCGAAACTTTAAGCAAAACGGCGCTTAGCCATGCCGAAGCCGGAGCTGATATGGTCGCCCCTTCTGACATGATGGACGGCCGCATCGATCATATGCGTGAAACCCTTGACCGGGCCGGTTATGAATCGATTCCAATTATGGCTTACTCGGCCAAGTTTGCTTCCAGTTTTTATGGCCCCTTCCGGGATGCCGCCAACTCGGCCCCAGCCTTTGGCGACCGCCGTAGCTATCAGATGGACCCGGCCAATTCCCGGGAAGCCTTAAAAGAAATGGTCCTGGATATCGATGAAGGAGCTGACATTGTGATGGTTAAACCAGCGATGCCGTACCTCGATATCATCGCCCAGGGCAAGGAACTGTCCTATCTGCCGATGGCCGCCTATCAGGTCAGTGGCGAATACGCCATGATCAAAAATGCTGTCGATGCCAATCTGATGGATCGCCGGGCGATTTTTGAAAGCCTGATTAGCATCAAACGGGCCGGAGCCGACATCATCATCACCTACTTTGCCAAAGAACTGCAGGCGATGTTGAAAGATTATCAATAACAGCAAATCATTTTAGGTCAGGAATCTATTGATCAAGACAAACGCAGTACCGACCAATGACCAAGGGTCTGACCCCTTGGTCATTGGTCGGTACGGTAGGGCGTGAACACCTGAGTTTCACACGATAGTGAAATAATTATTATTGGAGAGATTATGAATCGAGAAAAATCAGAACAATTATTTATCGAAGCCGAAAAATACATCCCCGGCGGCGTCAACAGTCCGGTGCGGGCCTTTAAATCAGTGGAGATGCCACCGGTTTTTATTGACCATGGCCAGGGTGCTAAAATTTATGATGTCGATGGCAACGAGTATACCGATTATATCTGTTCCTGGGGGCCCCTGATTTTAGGTCACGCCTCACCGGTTTACTTTGACGGCATTCAGGAAATGCTACAAAAAGGCACCAGCTTTGGCGCCCCAACCGCCATTGAGGTCGAGGTGGCCAAACTGATCACCGAAGCCTATCCCTCGATGGAAATGGTGCGAATGGTCAGCTCCGGCACCGAAGCGACCATGAGTGCCCTGCGGGTCGCTCGCGGCTATACCGGCCGGGATAAGATCATCAAATTCGAAGGCTGTTACCACGGTCATGCCGATGGACTGCTGGTGAAATCCGGCTCCGGCACCTTGACCTTTGGCGTTCCAACCAGCTCCGGGGTGACCCTGGGCACGGCCAAGGACACCCTGGTGGCCACTTATAATGATATCACCAGCGTCAAAGCGTTGTTTGCCGAAAACCCCGGCGAAATTGCCGCCGTCATCGTCGAACCAGTGGCCGGTAACATGGGCGTTGTTCCACCCGATCTGGATTTTATGAAAGAGCTGCGGGCGATCACCGAAGCCGAAGGAACGGTACTGATTTTTGATGAAGTCATCACCGGATTTCGCCTGGCTTATGGCGGCGCCCAGGAAGTCCTGGATATTAAACCGGATATGACCACGCTCGGCAAGATCATCGGCGGCGGCATGCCAGTTGGCGCTTATGGCGGACGCCGGGACATCATGGCCACCGTAGCCCCCTTAGGTGGTGTTTATCAGGCCGGAACCTTATCCGGAAATCCCATTGCCATGAAAATGGGACTCAACACTCTGACCTATCTGCGGGATCACCCTGAAGTTTACACCGAAATGGAAGCCAACGCCAAGCTGCTAGAAGCAGGCTTCAAAGCCAACATCGAAAAAACTGGGGTCAAAGCCCAGATGGTCCGTTTCAAAGGCATGACCTGCTGCTTCTTTACCGATGTCCCCATCGAGGGTTACGCCGCGGTCATGACCTCGGATACCAAAGCCTATACCAAATATTTTAAAGCGATGCTGGACGCCGGCAACCTGATGCCGCCAGCCCAATTCGAAGGTATCTTCCTCTCCGCCGCCCATACCAAAGCGGACATCGAAAAAACCATCACCGATCACTACCAGGCATTGTTGTCTTTATCCGAATCAAAATAAATAATAACATAAATAGGAGAACCACTTAATGGAAAAAAAAGCGTTACTGGTCATCAGTTTTGGTACATCTTACCCTGAGACCCGAAAAAAAACCATCACAGCTACCGAGAACCGCTTAAAAGAAGCATTCCCGGACCATGATTTTTATCGAGCCTTTACTTCCCGCATGATCATCAACAAACTGAAGACCCGGGACAATGAATCCGTGGATACCCCGCATGAAGCGCTTGAAAAGCTAAAAGCTGCCGGTTATACCCACGTGCAGTGTCAGACCACTCATATCATCAACGGTTATGAGTATGATATTACCCTGAAAGAGCTCAAAGCCTTTGAAAAAGACTTTAAGTGTCTGACCATGGGCCGGCCGCTGTTAACGACCACCGAAGATTACGAAGAAACCGTAGACATCGTGATGAAGCAAATGCCCAAGCTTAAAAAAGGCGAAGCCCTGGTTTATATGGGCCATGGCAGTGACCATCATGCCAATTCCACCTATCCAGCCCTGGACTACATGTTTAAAATGAAGGGCCATGAGGATGTTTATGTGGGAACGGTCGAAGGTTTCCCGGAGCTGGAAAACATTGTGCCGTTGCTTCTGGAAAAGAAATATAAAAAGATTTATCTGGCGCCCTTTATGCTGGTGGCCGGTGATCATGCCATCAATGACATGGCCAGTGATGAAGAAGACTCCTGGCGAACCGTTCTTGAAGAGCAGCGTTTTAAAGTCGAGTGTATCCTCGAAGGCTTGGGTGAATACACTGGCATTCAGAACATGTTTTTAGATCACTTAAAGAAAGCACAACCCGTTACAGAAATGTAGGAATGGAAATAAAATTAGAAATAGAGTTTAGGAGAAATATTTATGAATACAGTGTATATGGTGGGTGCAGGCCCAGGAGATCCCGAACTGATTACCGTTAAAGGTCAACGAATTGTCAACGAAGCAGATATTATAATTTATGCCGGCTCTTTGGTCAACAAAGCCATTATTGCTGGTCACAAACCGGATGCCGAAATTTTTAATTCCGCATCGATGACCCTGGATGATGTCATCGCCGTGATTAAGCGGGGAACGGAAGAAGGCAAAAAAATTGCCCGTGTTCATACCGGTGATCCTTCCATTTATGGCGCGATCCGCGAACAGATGGACCGCCTGGACGAGCTGGGCATTCCCTTTGATGTCATCCCCGGGGTCAGCTCTTTTGTCGCCTCAGCAGCCGCCCTTAAAAAAGAATTTACCCTGCCAGATGTATCCCAAACCGTAATTTTAACCCGTTTGGAAGGTCGCACGCCGGTGCCGGAAAAAGAAAAGCTGGAAGATTTGGCCTCCCATCAGGCATCGATGTGTATCTTCCTGTCGGTTCAGATGATTGACGATGTGGTGGCACGATTGATGAAACATTATGCCCCAACCACCCCGATTGCGATTATCCAACGGGCCACCTGGGAAGATCAGAAAATTGTCATGGGAACTCTGGAAACCATTGCCGAGAAAGTCAAAGACGAAAAGATTACCAAAACCGCCCAAATTTTAGTGGGTGATTTCCTGGGCGACGAATATAGCTTATCCAAGCTGTATGATCCCAGCTTTACCCATGAATACCGTCAAGGGGTTGAATAAAACTGTGAAAACACAAAAATGGGCCATTGTCACCCTGTCACAGGATGGCATGGCTCTGGCCAACCGGTTGGCCAAACATTTGGATGACCGGGAATGTCAGATCTACACCAAAGAAAAATACGCCAATGAAACCGCGAAAATTATTACCACCGATATTGCCGCCTTTATGGGCAGCATCATCGGCGAGTATCAGATCATTTGCTGCATCATGGCAACCGGCATTGTGGTTCGGGCAATTGCCTCCCATCTGGCACATAAGTCTTCCGATCCCGGCATTCTGGTGATGGATACCAATGGCAAGTTTGTCATTAGTCTGTTGTCCGGCCATCTGGGTGGCGCCAATGACGCCGCCCGGCTGGTCGCCAAACGGCTGGATGCCCAAGCGGTGATCACCACCGGCACTGATGTTAAAGGTACGATGGCGGTGGATGTACTGGCTCAAAAAATTCATTGCACCATCGATAATTTTACTGATGCCAAGGATGTCACAGCGCTGATTTTAAATGACGATCCGATTGCTTTGGTTAATTCGGAAAACTGTGATCTGGATGCGGTGGTGCTGCCCCGAAACATTGAAACCGTGGCTGATTTAACTGCGATCGCTCAATATGCCGGGGCGATCATCACGACGCTGGATGCCAAAAAAACGAATCTGCCAATTCCCAACGTTAAGCTGGTGCCAAAAAAACTGGTGCTGGGGGTCGGTTGTCGCCGGGATACCCCGGGCGAGCGGATCATTCAGGCCATCACAGAGACACTAGCCGCTTTGAATCTCAGCGAGAAAGGGATCAAGTCCCTGGCTACCATCGGTCTGAAAGCCGATGAACCGGGAATTATCGAAGCATGTACTTTCTTTGCCGCAAAAAAGGTGATCATCCCCAATGAAATGGTGCAAATGGTCCAAAGTCGTTTTGAAGCGTCTGATTTTGTTTTTAAAACCACCGGTCTTTACGCCGTTTCCGAACCCTGCGGCTTTGTCGCCTCCGGCTTCGGAAAATGCCTGCTGGAAAAACAGAAACTGGGCGGTATTACCCTGTCGGTTTGGCGGGATGAAAATTGAAAACCTTGTATATAAAAGGAGAAAAAATGAGCAAAATTTATGTCACCGGGATTGGTCCCGGTCTGTATGAACATATGACCGAGGCGGCCAAAGCCAGCCTGGAAGATGCCGATATTATTGTTGGCTACAAAACCTATATCGATATTATTGCCGATTTAATTGGCGACAAGGAAGTCATGTCGTCAGGGATGCGCCGGGAAATCGACCGCTGCGAAAAAGCTCTGGAGTTGGCTGAACAGGGCAAAAAAATCTGTCTGGTCAGTAGCGGCGATGCCGGTGTTTTCGGAATGGCTGGGATTATGCTGGAAATTGTCGAAGCCAAAAACAGTGAGGTTGTAGTTGAAATTATTCCCGGGATTTCGGCCGCCAATGCCGCCGCTTCAACTCTGGGCGCGCCGCTGATGCATGACTATGCGGTCATCAGCCTCAGTGATCTGCTGACCGATTGGGCGGTCATTGAAAAACGGCTGCACTGTGCCGGTGAAGGGGATTTTATCATCACCTTGTATAACCCCAAAAGCAAGGGCCGTCCCCACAATATTGAAGCGGCCCAGGAAATTCTGCTGAAATATAAAGCGCCTGAAACCCCGGTGGGGATTGTGCGTAATGCCAAGCGTAAAGATGAGTCGTATGTGATCACCACCCTCAAAAAAATGAATGAAGCAGAGATTGACATGTTTTCGATGGTGATCATTGGCAATTCCAAGACCTATGTAACCCGGGATCAACTCAAAATGATCACCCCGAGAGGTTATCAGCTTTGATTCTGGTATTGGGAGGAACCCTTGACAGCCGAATATTAACCGAACTTCTGCTCGAAGAGGGGAAAGCAGTCTGCTATTCGTCGCTGACCAATATCGCCACCGATCAGATTGCAGAAAACCCCCTCTTAACAAAGATTTCAGGACAATTGGATGCTGGTACCCTGCGGGAAACCATCACCATTTATAATATCAATCTTTGTATCGATGCCACGCACCCCTATGCCCGGGAAATTTCAGAAAACGCGATTTGGGCCTGCGACGCCATGAACATCGATTATATTCGCCTGGAAAGACCATCACATATCGACGAGGGCAGCGATATTATCGCTTATCATACCTACGAAGATGCCCGGGACTATCTGATTGGAGCAATGGGAAAAAGTGACCGAAATATTCTTTTGACCACCGGCAGCCGACAACTGGAAGCCTTTGAAGGGTTGCCCAAAGACCGCACCTATATCCGCGTCCTGCCCACAGCAGGGGTGTTAAAAAAATGCGAAAACCTGGGTTACAAGCCCCGGTATATCCTGGCGCTTCAGGGCCCTTTTTCGGTGGAGATGAATGTCGCCACCATGAAAGAATATAATATCGGCTTTGTTGTCACCAAAGACAGCGGCGACGTTGGCGGCATCCCCGAAAAGGTTGCAGCCGCCCGACAGGTCGATGCCAAAATTTTATTCATCCGCCGCCCCGCCGTCGCCTATCCCCGGGTGATCACGTCCGTTGAAGACGCCGTGGTTTGCGCATTGAAAAACCATTAGAATTTTAGATTTGTAAGAAAGAGGAGAAGACATGGCAAAAAATATTATGTTTATGGGCACCGGGTCGT
>CAZEBY010000043.1:0-21673 GCA_964510565.1 uncultured Lachnospiraceae bacterium
GGCGGGATTCTGATGGTTTGTCATGAACCGGAATTTTATCAGAGCTTTGTCAATGAGGTCTGGGATTGTTCTCAGTGGACGACTAAAGTGTTTTAATATAGTAGGTAATATTCTCCCCAGGTTGATGCATTGTCATCAACCTGTTTTTTTAATCTTTTAATCAGCAGGAAAAGAAACCCCCGGTTCAGAGAAAACATCGATAAAGTCCGATATAATCAGAACTGATCTTTGACTCTACGGTCTGGACACGGTATACTGAGATTAAAATTAGGGTGCGTTTTCAAAAAAGGATCAGGCAAAAGAGCTGGAAATTACCTAACTGCTCGCAACGGTACAATTCTATTGATCCAAGATAACGGAGAAACATTGCAAAAATTAATTGTGTGGAGTAACTATCGTGAAAAAATCAGATAAGCAAATTTCTTTACAAACCATTAATGCTGTTGAAGAGCTGATCTTTGGAGCTAAATCGCTGGTGCAAAATAAATATCGTGAAACCGTGAGTAGCGACTATGCAATGTTTATGGAAGCAGAAATTGAGATGGCGCTGATGGCCATTCCGATTGAACGAATCAGTGACGCCGGTCTGGGGATCCGCACTGCGTTGATCCGGGAGGCCGGTATCGATAATATGGCTCAGCTTCTTAAGAAGACTAAAAAGGAGCTGATCAAAATTCAGGGGGTGGGTGAGCATAGTGCCTTTCAGGCGATGGCGGTCGCAAAAAACTTTGAGGATTCACTTCGCAAAACGGTTTTTCCCAGGCTAAACCCTGAGGCGCAAACGGCGTTTTCTGACAGACTGGTTAAAAATCTGTATTGTCTCCTGCAGAGCAAGGCGGATTATGAAATCAGCAAAACCATCCTCGATCAATTTGAAAACCAGCTTTATCAGGAATTGGAGCAGGCTCGGCGGATCCAGAAGTCGTTTCGTTGGTTGTTCACCGGCGGTCAGAAAAAAGAAGCGGCCCTTCAATCACTGAACAATTTAACCCGCTTTCTTAATAGTGATGCCGGCCGCGATCTGGATCAGGCGGTTCAGCATTACCGCTTGCTTCAAGGGACACCACTTGCAGAGATTTGGCAGGATTTTACCAGCAAAGCCGCTACCTACTATGCGTTACTGGAAGTTATTACCGGCGTCAAAGCAGATCAACAGAAACCTCATGGTGAGCTACCCCAGGAACTGGTAGAGCGGGTGGAAGCGCTGAGTCTGAACACAACGCTGATGAATTCCTCATTACGGGGGTATCAGGAATTCGGGGCGAAGTATGCCATTGTCCAAAAAAAAAGCCTGCTTGGTGATGAAATGGGTCTGGGAAAAACCCTCGAAGCGATTGCTGCCATGGCCCATCTTCAGGCAGCAGGGAAAACCCATTTTATGGTGATCTGCCCCGCCAGTGTACTGATTAACTGGCAGCGGGAAATTGGCCAGCACAGTCAGCTTAAAGCTTTTTCTATCCACGGATCTGAACGGGATATGTATTTATACGAATGGGCCGAAAATGGTGGTGTGGCGGTAACCACATACGAAACGCTTAAGGTCATTGGGATTCCGGCGGAGATCATCGTCGATCTACTGGTGGCCGATGAAGCCCACTATGTCAAGAACCCTGAGGCCAAAAGGTCGCAGGCCTTGTACCAGTTGGCTGAGCAGGCGGAGTCGGTTCTTTTCATGACTGGAACGCCGCTCGAAAACAACCTGCAGGAAATGCGCAGCCTGATTTTGAGACTGAATCCGCAAATTGCCGAAAAAATCAGTGACAGGGAAGTGCTGACCAATGAGTATCAGTTCCGGCTTATGATTGCACCGGTGTATCTGCGCCGAAACCGGGATGATGTTTTAAATGAACTGCCTGAGCTGATTCAAAAAGAACAGTGGCTGGATTTTGGTCCGCAGGAAGAAAAAGACTATCGTCTGGCCGTATTAGAAGGTCAGTTTATGCTTATGCGTCGGATAGCCTGGACTGGAGCGGGGGAAAATGGTTGCCCGAAACTCAAGCGAATGTTGGAAATCTGTACGGAGGCAAAGGAAAATGGCCGTAAAATCCTGATCTTTTCTTTTTTTCGGGATGTCATCGACACCCTAAGTCAGGCCCTGGGTAATCGCTCGCTCGAACCGATCACCGGCAGCATCACGCCGGCCCGGCGTCAAGCCATCATCGATGATTTCAACACCGCCCCGCCAGGTACCGTCTTGATCTGTCAGATTCAGGCCGGCGGAGTCGGTCTAAATATTCAAATGGCCAGTGTGGTAATAATCTGTGAGCCCCAAATCAAACCAGCTCTGGAGACTCAGGCCATCTCCCGGGCATATCGGATGGGACAAACCCATACCGTTTTTGTCTATCGGCTACTCACTGATAACAGCGTAGACGAACAGATGATGACAATGCTTCAGAATAAACAGCAACTTTTTGATTCTTATGCCCGGGATTCAGTGGTTGCCGAATCCAGTTATCAAGCCGTCGATATTTCAGAGAAATCACTGATTGATGAGATTTTAAGGGCCGAACGAGGCCGTCTCAATATCTAATTGGAGTAACGCCAGATCAGAATGAATTACAAAAATTGCCTCGTTGTGAAAGAAACAATTGGACGAAACCTATAATTTATATGAAGATAATACTCACACCATAGATTATGCACACTTAAATTTCAGATACGGCAATAGTGATTTAAGTAGTATTTCGATGCTCAATCAATAAAAGATAAACAACATCATTAATTCAAAAACTTTGACCGGCTAAACGGCGGTTCGAGGCAATAGCGAGTATTGTCTTCAACCTCATCGGACATTTCCGGACGGTCAGGTTTGCAGTGATACAGTTTGTAAATCAGATCATTATAGATCCATTCCAGATTATCCAGTTCTTCCATCAGGGTAAGGGCATCACTGACGATCTCAGCTGCCTGGTTATACTCAGGAATTTTTGAAAGCCTTTCATATTCTTTTCTAGTAATGCCGCCACTGACTTTGATTATTTGAGATTCGGCCCTTTTAGCGGCATGTAGTTTAATTCCCTTATCAAAACTTTCTTGAGAAAGAGCATCAAGGTCTTTACAAAGCTTTCGGATTCTTTCAAGCATTTTTTCTGGGATCATGTAGCACCTCTTTTCGTGTTTTTTTTATGATAACCATCTTTTGAATTAACGTCAAGGATAAAACATTGTCATTTAAGGTTTAGATTATTGTTTGAAAAAATTATTAAAGATGTTTTGGGTGGCTAGCCTGGAATGATAATTTTATGAACGGTTAATATTTTGGAGGATCGACTAATTTCGCAAATCATTTTATGGGTAGAGTTTTTAGATTTATTTCAAGATTTCTAAAAAAGCTTCTAACCGGGTCTTGATTTGACTGGAGTCCGATGTCGAAAAATCGGCATCGATACAAATATAAGGGAGTTGGGCGGTTTCGGTAATGAATTTTTTTGTGTAATACGCTTCAACAGCAAAGGTATGACAACCGTGAAGAATCAGTTCAATCACGCCATCCACCTGGTAGTGTTCAAGCATTATTTTCATATCCTCAAAACGGCCATGATTTGGCGACATCACAGAACAATTGATTTGCAGATACTTTTCAGCCAGGGCACGATAGGGATCAATGGTTTCGTCAACGAGCACTTTTTGAGTTCGCGGGCCGCTACAGCTATCAAAGGCGACAACATCGGCACCTAAATCTTCAACTGTTTTGAGAATTTTTTCCCGACATCCGCCAATGGGGCACCCCGTAACCATCAGGCGCGGTCTTTTTTTAATGCTCGGATTTTGGGGGACGTAACGCGAAAGAAATTCGTCGATTTTTTTATTCAGATCTTCAACAACATCCTCATCGGTAAAATGAAAATCTGTCGACTCAACAACGCTGGAGAGTTCATAACCGGAAACCGGCGCGGGGACCAAAGCTGCTACTTCGTAAAGTTTCAGGAGCGCCCTTCTGACCCGATTCCGCTCAATAATCGCGCTACGCAACGATTCGGTGGTGATCGTTCGGCCAAACTGCTGCTCCAGGAATTTAGCAGTTTGTTTCATTTCTTCAGTCCAGGCTTCAATAGCTAAGGGGGCAGATTGGCTTTGGGGAAGTTGCATGACATGAGTTGGTTTTAGCTCACCAAGCAGCTCATACATTTTCTTTTTGCCATCACAGGTAGTTTCGGCTAAAATGGCATCCGAAAAATAAAAGTACGGACATGAATCAGTAATAGCCAGGCCATAGCTCGATTTAATCAGGGGACACAGGGTTTTGGGCAGAAATTGTTCGGCAGCAGCAATACTGGCATCATCACCACCACAGAGACTGACAAAATGGGCATCAATAGCCATGATTAATTCAACAGGTGTGTAAGAACAGAAGATACCGACAACATTTTTTCCTTTATCTTTTTCTTTTTTAATTTCGATAAATCCTCTTTTTTTCAGTTCATCAAAGCTTTCAAAGTTTTCAGGTAGATTGATCATCAAAGCAATTCCTTTCAATTTCAATAAAACTTAGTATATGATAGATGGTCAAGCAGTGTCAAGAATCATACTGGGTTGGATCAAAATGAGACTGATAAATTTCAGTGATTTTTGTTTTAACGTAGCTCATTATAACAAAACGGAATAATAAAAATGTAGCTATTACAAAAAAGCATATTAGGTCATATTTATCGAACACTGCTGGAAAAATCAGCATCAATAGGGTAAAATAGTGACACTGTGCATAGAAAAATTAAATGATGCTTAAGGAGAAAGAGGAAATGAAAAGAAAGTTGTTTAGTTTATTAATGTGTCTAATCATGGTCGGCACATTATTTACAGGCTGTAGTGGGGGAAATGACAAGTCTGGTGATTCAGAGGGTCAATACCATATTGCGATTGTCACACCCACCCTTTCAGCTAGTGAAGACGAGTTCAGAGCCGGGGAAGCAATGGCGAAAGAATATCCGGACGTTGTTACCCATTTGACGCTGCCAGAGAATTTTGAGGATGAAATCGAAACGTGTATCAGTACGATTGTTTCAGCAGCTGATGATCCCAAGATGAAAGCTGTGATTGTAGCTTCAGGTCAATCAGGATTGATTCCGGCATTTCAGCAAATTAAAGAGAAGAATCCTGAAATTATCACGATTACAGCTCCGATTTTTGACGAACCGGAAATGATGTCAAAATATATTGATATTAATCTTGACACCAACTGGATTAAGCGTGGCGAAACGATCCCAACAAAAGCAAAACAGATGGGAGCCAAAACATTTATTCACTATTCATTCCCAACTCATTTATCAAAACCATTAATTTCAGCCAGAAAAGATATGATGAAACAAACAACTGAAGCACTTGGAATGGAATGGGTGGAAGTCGTTACTCCAGATCCTCAAACTGGCGACAGTGTTGAAGCCATGCAGCAATTTCTGCGGGAAGATATTCCCAGACAAATTGCGAAGTATGGTAAAGACACCAATATCTTTGGAAGTAATTGCCCGATGTATGATGTGATTTTGGATGAAGCGATAAAAGAGGGCTTTATTGTCGCTGAACAATGTTGTCCGACTCCAACTCAGGCCTATCCAACCGTATTGGGACTTGAAATCGCTGAAGAGGACGGAACAAATTTTGATAAGATCAATGAAATGATTACTAAAAAGGTGGCTGAAAAAGGAATGACCGGAAGATTGTCAGGATGGCCGATTCCAGTCACGATTTATATGCCGGAGTTTGCCGTTTATCTGGCGATGGAAATGATTGACAATCCAGATTTCGATGCTAAAGATCCAGCTGCACTAAATCAACTGACCAAAGACAAATTCGGGATTGATGTAAGCTATGAAAAACTAAATAGCAATGGAAAAACCTATGATAATTATTTTGTCATGATCATGGATTCTATTTTCTATTAAAATGGAAAAGAGAGATTGCTTTTTTGAGCAATCTCTTAATTCATCTAAAAAATATCCTCACGCTGCTTGTGAGGATTTTTTGTTATCATGGTTGTGAGGGAGAGAGAAAGCTTGGACAGTTATATAAAAACAAAACACCTCAGTAAAAAATTCGGAGATCAGCAGGCTTTGGATCATGTCGATTTGTCGATCAATAAGGGCGAAATTTACGGATTGGTTGGGGTAAATGGATCTGGAAAAAGTACGTTGATGAATATTCTATTTGGCAATCGTGTTATTTCAGATACTGGCGGATTTTCAGGTCAAATCAAAATAGAAAACAGAACTGTCGAAATAGCCAAGACTCAAGATGCAATCAAAAATGGCATCGGTATGATTCACCAGGAATTTATGCTGATTCCGGAGTTGAGCGTTTACGAAAATATTAATTTGAATAAAGAAAAAACGATTAACAAAAATAAATACTTGCGCTTTCAGAAGATTTCATATTTAGATGATAAAGAAAATAAAGCATTGGCAAGCAGTACATTGAAAAACTTGGGGTTTGACATCGATGTTTCTCTTTTAGCGAAGAATTTATCCATTAATACCAAACAATTTGTGGAAATAGCCAGAGCAATTAACACGGATAATTTGAAGCTGCTGCTGTTGGATGAACCAACCGCAGCGTTAAATACTGAAGATTCAGTTATCCTGATGAAAATCATTAAGGAGTTGGCTGATACCGGGGTTTCCATCCTTTTTTGCTCCCACCGTTTACACGAAATATGCAGTCTATGTGATAAGGTATCGGTGCTGCGTGATGGCCGATTGGTTACAACGTATGATCGTCAGGAAATGTCTGTCGACCTGCTGGCAAAAGAGATGGTTGGTGCTGAAATCAATCAAATGATCAAAACAAAAAGTTGTGTCAGTGAAGAAACGGTTTTAACACTCCAGAATTTTTCGGTTAAGTCTCCCGAAGAGTGTATTCAGGGATTAAGTTTAAAGGTAAAGAAAAAGGAGATTCTGGGAATTACCAGCCTTTCCGGGCATGGGAAAGCGGCATTGTGTTATGGCATCATTGGCTACTATCCGACAACTGGCGAAATTTTTGTGGCGGGCGAAAAGAAGAATAACACCATCCCCGATGCTATTGAAAAAGGATTGTTTTTACTGCCGGATGATCGTAAAGAAATGGGTTTGATGATGGAAGAATCGGTTGAATACAATATTATCTTCTCTGGTTTTCAAATAAAGGATAAATTTAAAAAAAAAATCTTGAGGCTGTTTACTGTTGAAAACATGAAAACAATCGAACCTTATGTCAAAGAACAGATCGCAAAACTCAACATCAAATGTACCAGTTCGAAACAAAAGGTCAGGGAATTGAGCGGTGGCAATCAGCAAAAAGTTTGTATCGCCAGAGCAGTGGCGATGGATCCTGACATTCTGATTGTTATGGAACCAACCCGGGGAATCGATATCGGAGCCAAGGAAAAAATTCTGGAGAAGATTGTGGCAATGAACCGGGAACGGGGCATGACAATTCTCGTTGCCTCCAGTGAAATCGACGAATTAAAACGGATTTGCGATCGGATTGTTGTGCTGTGCGAAGGCAAATTGTCAGGGATTCTGGATCCCGGGGCATCGGAGGAGATATTTGCGTTGGCATTGACTGGAGAGTTGAGTAATGAGTAATGAGTAAACAGATACAAAGCGTCCTGCCACAGATCATTATCGGCAGTTTTATGCTACTGTTATTTATAGTTGCAGCGGCTCTGAATTATAATATGGCCGAATTAATCAGCGGCTCCCTGGTAAAATTTGCCATGAACGGCATATTTGTACTGGCATTAATTCCCATGATCAATGTGGGGGTTGGTTTGAACTTCGGGAGCTCAATCGGGATTACCGCGGGTTTAATTGGGATGTGCATGGCGATTCAGTTTAGAATGGATGGTATAACTGGCTTTTTAGCAGCGGTTATTATATCAATACCGATTTCAATTGTTTTGGGCTTTATATATGGAAGAATATTAAACCGCGTCAAGGGAAAAGAAGATATTGCCGCAATTTTTATCGGTTTCTCCTTTATTCCCTTAATGAACTTTTTCTGGACCGTGGCACCTTTTACCAATCGGGAAATGTTGTATCCTATTGGTGGAAGTGGCTTAAGACCGAAAATTAGTCTGGAAAATTACTTTGGTAAGGTATTGGATCAGTTATTTGTTCTGAAGATTGGAGCCATTGAAGTGCCCTTGGGACTGTTGCTTTTTTATATTTTGATTGCGGTGGTAATCGTGCTGTTTTTTAAAACTAAGAAAGGGAAAGCCCTGATTGCCATTGGATCTAATGAGGTTTTTTGCAAATTATCGGGATTGGGAATCGATTCAAATCGTATTCTGGGAGTGATTTTATCAACCATCCTGGCCGGTATCGGCATTTGCGTTTATACTCAGTCGTATGGTTTTGTGGAACTTTACGGTGGTCCGGGAGCATTTGCATTTCCAGCGGTTTCAGCAATTTTAGTGGGGGGATGTACCGGAAAAAGAGCCACAGTTTTTCAGGCTATTTTGGGAACCTACCTCTATCAGACAATTTTCCTGCTGTCCGCACCGATAGCAAACAGCTTGTTAGTTCCGCAGATGGCAGAAATTGTCCGGATGATCATCACCAATGGGATCATCCTCTATGCTTTTTTGAATCAAAGAAAAGCAGGTGCTCACGATGAAAAATAAGTTAAATACTGGTGTGGTTTTCCAGGAAAAGCATCTTGTCCCCCTGATCTTTGTTGTTTTGGCGATCATCTGTTATTTTTTAGCCGATGTAACCCCCGGTTTTGTAGTAGAGCAAGTGACCGTTCGTTTTATTCGCAACAGCGTCTTAGTCTTGGCCTTAATCTTACCGATCCAGGCTGGAATGGGATTGAACTTTTCGATTATTATTGGGGCGATGGCTGCCCAGGCTTCTTATATTATCGTTTTAAATGCGAATCTGACTCCGGGCACGGGTGCCTTTACTGTATTTTGTTTAACACTGGTCTTTAATATCCTGATTGGATTACTGCTAGGCAAACTCATGAATATCGTTAAAGGACGTGAGATGATTACCTCCATCGTGATTGGATTACTGGCAAATTACATCTATCAGTTGATCTTTTTAGTTGGTTTTGGAACCGTCATTCCGGTTAACAATGAACATATTGTTCTGGATTCGGGAATTGGGGTGAAAAGTATGTTGGATTTAAAAATCTACCGGGATTTCTTTAATAGTTTTGGAACTTTCCAAATCGGCGGAACGCCTATCTCCTTTTTTCTGATCCTGATGATTTTGGTGACGGCCTTCGTAGTCTACTACATCACAAGAACACCGTTGGGACAGAATATTAAAACTGTCGGTCTCAGCGAAACAAAGGCCGAATTGGCGGGAATCAATGTCGATCAGAAACGGATCATCGCAATTGTGATGTCAACTGTTCTGGCGGGAATTGGGCAGTTTATCTATCTCCAGAATATCGGATCTTTAAATGTCTATACCGAACATCTCAATGAAGATACCTTTTCCTGTGCGGCGTTGTTAGTCGGGGGTGCGACAATCAAATCAGCAAAAGTTAGACAGGCCTTGATCGGGGTTGTTATCATGCACGCCATTTTTATTTTATCACCGCTGGCCGGGATGAATTCATTTAATAATGTGGCATTGGGTGAATATTTCAGAAGCTTTATTGTTTATGGCGTGATCGCTTTGGCATTAGTTTTAAATATCAGATTAGAGGAGAATAGAGAGAAGGAGTAGGAAGAGGACAACTGAAGTCTTAAACTAAATAGTGGGTGGATCTTATCTTACTGAATGAGTGGCGGCCGATAAAATAAAGAGCATAAAAACGTACTGCTTTATAAATGTATCTGAGTTAAAAAGATTAAGAATGCCAATAGCAACGTTAGAAAAACATTGAAAAAAGAACCTGATAGTTGGGTTCTTTTTTATTACAAACCGACAGTGTATATTATGTTATAGACCCTGGATTACTCCTTCTGATATTCTCTGTTTTGTTCAATGATTGATATTATTGATCAGCTGAATCGATTGTGTGAAAACATCTACACACAAACAATAAAAACGCTTAATGAAGGAGACTTGGCTTATGTGAGCAGTGTCATAAACTTAAACGCAAAATTCAGC
Source organism: uncultured Lachnospiraceae bacterium (assembly GCA_964510565.1). Lineage (GTDB taxonomy): Bacteria > Bacillota > Clostridia > Eubacteriales > Eubacteriaceae > Acetobacterium. Next base: position 10,047 of record CAZEBY010000043.1, read on the forward strand.
CACTTCTCACTCGGCTTTAGCTAGACCATCGATGCGCTGATAAATCATTTGTATATTGCTGATAAAGTGATCAGCCGCATTAGCAAAGGCGAAATCCCGGACAAAATTAACGAAGTCTATCCGGGGGACTTCAATCACATTAAAGACAGCATTAAAGCCTGTATTGATGGATTGGGGGCGTTAACTGAAGGCAATATGGTACTGGACCATCTGAACGAAATGATTTATCAATAATGGTTGAAGGTCAGTATTGTGGGATTTATGGCGAAATAGCCGAATCCATCAATCAGGTACATGTGCAGTTAAAGGGGATTGTGGAAGTTGCCAATGTCATTGCTGAGGGTAAGCTTGATTGCTTAGATGAATTGAAGCAATATGGAAAACAAAGTGAAACAGATACCCTGGTTCCCAGGATGATTGGCAACTATGCCGGGGATCATGCCGAGATCAAAGAAGCACTTAATATAACCACCGCTTTTCTTAAACGATACGTGGATGAAATCACCCATACCCTGGAAGAAATTGGACGGGGGAACCTGAATCAGGAAATAACAGCTGAGTATCAGGGTGATTTTGCTCAAATAAAAAACGCATTTAACGACATTACTGCTCATTTGAGCACCACAATGACCGAGATAAATGTAGCGGCTGAACAGGTAGAAGTCGCAGCCCGCCAGGTTTCTGATAGTGGACAAGCGTTGGCCCAGGGTGCGACTGAACAGGCCAGTGCCATTGAAGAATTAAATGCCTCGATTGAAGAGGTTGCTGGAGAGACGAAAGACAATGCAGTTAGAGCCAACCAGGCAAATGCGATTACCGTGACGGTTGAAGAGCGGGCAAAAGGTAGTGTAAAGTAGTTTATGAAAAAAGCAGATGCAGGAAGAAGTTCACAAATAACCAAAACAACCTAAAAATATAAGGAACTGACGGTTAACCGTCGCCCTTGACCGCAAAAAAAAGCAATGCATCTATCGAATTACCGACGGCAGGAACTCAGGAACAGGCAGAAAGATCCCGTCGTAATCGAAACATTGTAGCATTGGCTATTTGTGCCATCAAGGGTAAATCGAAATCAGAGATTTCGACGACTGGGTAATCCCTCAGGCTGAAATCTAGGAACAGACAGCAGCCGTCTGATTCTGAAGTTGAAGAATGGTTTGCTGACCCAGATGAATCAGAAGCTGCCATTTTCCCGGCATATTGTCGGCATTGTCAAGCATGGGGTTGGAATTAAGAACCTGATAGTTTTTGGAAGAATGTTTGCGCAGGAAGTTATAATAGGCAACCCAAAGGGAAATGGAATAGTTGGCACCATCAAAATGATCATAGCCGCAGCTGCAGCGGTAAGATTCCTTGAAGGTGCGGTTGAGCCGTTCAACCATCTGCTTGAAAGGGCGAAACTCCCGGGAAACAGCATCATTGTTGGAAAGACCGATGACCTGTGTGATGTCAAACTGAAGCGGCTCATTTGACTTTGCGCAAACTGTTGGGCCGCCAGTGGATAGGCACTGTAGCCATCGGCAATGAACTGAAAGCTTTGGGGAAGGGATCTGATTTTTGAGAAGGCCATGCGCATGGCAAGAATGCAGGGACCGACGGAACGATTGTCAGAAACCTGATAGCCGAGAACCGAGCGGGAAACCGCGTCCATGATGAACCAGATGTAGCCCTTTTTGCCTTTGACTTTGATGTAGGTTTCATCGGCAATAAAAACATCCGATTTCTGGTAATCAAAATGATCAACAAAAGGTTTAATCACAACGGCGGCGGTTTTGCAGTAATTGGCGACCATGGTATGGGAGATCCGGATGTTGTAGAGATCTTCAAGGGCCTGAGCGGTTTTTCGCAGAGAAAGACCGAGATTGACATGGAAAGTCAGACAGAGGGACATGATGTGAGCGTTCTGCTTTCGAAATTTAAGAGAAGAAGCGTTTTTGGGCAGTGAATCCAGATCCATGGCAAAAAAATCCACGGTGAACTCACGGTAGATATAGTGAAGTTTGAACTTGTATTTTTCGTCGTTCTCCCGTTCCGAGGGATTAACCGACTTGAGATTGTGCCGATAGTAGGAGCAGTTATCGTTGATGCATTTATGGATGACAAAAATTTTCGGTGTTTGATGGGTGAAAGGGCATGGCCGCAGTAAGGGCATTTGAGTTTCAGCGGCTGTTTGATCCGCTCACCGGTGATAAAGGTCTGGCCACAGATTTTGCACTGAAACTGACCATTGCCGCCATTATTATCGTAAAGATAGTGATGTGAAGCGCCACAAACAGGACAGACCGTATCTTCAGGGATGGATTTGCCATTTCGCCTTTGAACCGGTTTGATTTTTTTCTGGTACTTCCATTCGTAGTAAGCAAGAAGAAACTGCCAATCCTGTTTGATGAAGGGCTGAACAACCGGCAGCCGATCGGTTTTGAATTTCTGATACCGGGGAGAATGGGTGTCATCATGAGCCCATTGACCAAGTGGGAGATATTTTGAAATAAAGAGAACCAGCCAACGAATTTGTTGGTTTTGGTATTGGATAATTTTAAGTAAATGAGTTATAATTGATTGCATAACAATGACATCCTTTTTGGTGTATTTTTGTGGTTTGGCGATTACAATTATAACCGAAAATAGGGGGTCATTGTTTTTTGTTTTCAAAAAATGCTGAAGCCCCCTGAAATAAAAGGTTTTTATATAACATAAGGGGTGTCAGACTTGACACTACCGGGCAAAAGTGGGGAATGATCAAATGGGAAAAATGATCACCGCCATGGGTGATATCAATGCGTCTTCTCATGATATTTCTAAAATCATTAAGGTAATCGATGATATCGCTTTTCAAACCAATATTTTGGCACTAAATGCGGCGGTAGAAGCAGCCCGGGCCGGTCAGCACGGAAAAGGATTTGCAGTGGTGGCTGAAGAAGTCCGGACGTTGGCAGCACGAAGCGCCGAAGCCGCCAAACAAACCACCGGACTGATTGAAGGCTCTATTGATAAGGTGGAAATTGGAACGAAAATTGCCGATGAAACCGCAGTGAGTTTAAAAGAAATACTAACTGAAATTGAAAAGATTACGGCGCTTGTGAGTTCCATTGCCCAGGCATCCAATCAGCAGGCATCGGAAATAGCGCAAATTACCACCGGAATCGAACAGGTTTCACAGGTCGTGCAGACCAATTCTGCACAGCAGAAGAAAGTGCAGCTGCGAGTGAGGAATTGACCGGTCAGGCTGAGCTGCTTAAGCAAATGATTGGGGAATTTCAGCTTAAAAATAAAAGTAGAAGCGATTCAGTTTTTCATCGGGAATCAAAGGTCACTGCAAATAACCTAACAAAGCAACAGTTTTTAGAACCAACTATTGTTTTGGATGAGATGGACAAATATTAAAAAATAATGAAATTAAGATGGATTTGAAATGGCAGAAGAAAATGAAATTGTGAAGCAGAGTGTCATAAAACGGGTCAATGCCCTGAAGAAAGCTTTTAAATGAGGGGGAGATTTAAAAATTATAACGATAATAGATTAAAAGAACAGAAACCGCGATTGAGCTAGCTGTAGTTATGGGATATAATATTTAGAGATAAACGTATCCATTGAATCTGAAACAAGAAATAATTGCGGGGGACAAGATGATCAGCTTTAGTAAATTATATTATTTCAATACCATTGTAGAATTAGGAAGTATCAGCAAAGCCTCGGAGGTTCTTTTTGTCACTCAGTCGGCATTGAGTAAATCGCTTCGTGAATTGGAAGAAGAGCTTGGCCATAGTTTATTTAATCGTGTCGGAAAAAAATTGATTATTAACCAATATGGTCTCGTTTTGAAAAAAAAAACCGATGAAATTTTTTCGATTATTGATGAAATTAAACCCGAATTGGATCGGGTGGATATGGTGGAAACGATCACCCTTACAATTGATACGTATTATGGTTTTGTCTTTCAACTCGTTTTTCCGGTCTTGATGGATTACTATCCTCGTATTCGGTTTAATGCCCTTCAAACGTTTAATCAGCCAGTTGAAATCATTAATAAATTGATCGCTAAAGAGATTGATATCTGTGTTATTTCATTGTCAGATGAAGAACTTGAATTATTAAAAAATAAATTAGAAAATCATAATATCAAGCATCTTTATCTGATGAAAGAAAATCTCTATATTTCGACACCGAAAGGCTCATACTTGGAAAATAAAAGGACCTGTCGATTAGATGAAATAGATTATACAACGATTGTTGATGTTTCGGCAGCTCATTATGCAAACATTTGGTTTGAACAAATTTTGAGAGAACACATGATAAACTTTCAGTATCACTCAAAATTGGATATGGATACATTTATCTCGATCTGGGAAACGTCGCCCTTTTCTTTTGTTACCACATCATTGTATATAAACTATGAAAAATATGCAAAGGGGTTTAGAAAGTACCGGAATATCGCAAAAATTGATACACCTCATGCATCACGGAAGGTCTATTTATTCTATAGTAAAAATTCGTTTATGGATTTAGATCCATTGATTAAAGTGTTTATAAAAAGTTTTTACAAGCAATTTTGTGCTTCAAAAAGCAAGCTCTAGCCAGAGCGTGCTTTTTTAAAGAAATAAAACAGGTCATCTATGAATTTTTTCACAGATGACCTGTTTTCGAAATTTACTTGCTTATTTTCCGAATCGTCCGGCTCGGTAGGCTTTGCCATAGCTTCGGCAGTGCTTATCTTTGCCAAGCAAAGCGTAGGCAGAAAAGATCGTCCCCACAATATTGCGGTTCATTGGGTCTAAAACAGCGGAATCCATTCCAGCTTCGATTGCAAACGCAATGGCAGTCTGATTGAGTATGGCTCTTGCCGGTAAACCAAACGAAATATTACTAATGGCGCCAGTAACATGAATCGTTGGATACATTTCTTTGATCGATCGTATTTCAGTTGCAAAGTTCAGCAACGAATTATTCTCGGTTGATAAGGCCATGACACAGGGATCGATATGAATCCGATCAGGAGTTATGGAATAGCTGGCGGCTTTTTCCACCATCGATTTGGTGATTTTTAGTTTGGTTTCCAGATCATTCGGAATGCCATTATTATCACAGGTCAGTCCGATAACTTGCCAGTCATTGCCTTCCATTAATGGGAATAGTACCTCACATTTATCGCCTTCTTCAGAAACGGAATTAAGCAATCCGGGTTTTTGAGCATATTTAAAAACGGCTTCGATGGCACGGGGATTTGGGCTATCGATGCATAAAGGGGTATCTGTTGCATCCTGGACCACTTCTATTAACCATTTCAAGGTCTCGATCTCGTATTCTGGGGCGGTGCTGGCACACACGTCGATAAAATCAGCGCCAGCTTCTGTCTGTTTAACGGCCCGATCGGCAATAAAAGCAGCGTTGCGTTGTTCAATCGCTTCTTTTACAGGTGGGATGGTACCGTTTATTTTTTCTCCGATAAAAATCATGTTACTCTCCTAGATCCAACTTTTGCAAATTTTAACGCCTTCGGCTGCATTCGTCGTAAATGCATCAGCACCGACATATTCACAGTTGGTAGGATTAACGGGAGTACCGCCAATAATTATTTTTGCATTGATATTTTCCGCTTTTAAAGCTTCAACAGTGTCCTTCATTGAATCGATTGCCAGGGTCAAGACCCCGCTCAGACCGATAATATCAGGCTTGAGTTCTTTTGCCTGGTTGACAAAGTCTTCAATCGATACATCGATTCCGATATCGACAACTTCAAACCCGGCGGCATCGGCCATACTCTTGAAGATGTTTTTTCCGATATCATGTAAATCGCCATAAACGGTGCCAAGCAGAATCGTGCCCATTTTTTTGGAAGATTCGCCACTTAAGGCTGGTTTTAATATGTTAATTGCATCGGTAAGCAATTCACCTGAAAACATTAAGTCGCTGACAAAATAATCGCCTGTTTCAAATTTCTGACCAATTGTTGCCATACCTTCCTGACAAGCAGCGATTGCTTTTAGCGCTTCTTCTTCAGTTGGGTTGGTGGCCATAAATGTCTCAAGCAGTTCAAATACTTTGTCTTCATCTAAATCCGCAATGGATTGATTAAGTAATACTAAATCGATCATTTTAAATCTCCTTTTGTAATATTAAAATTTTGCATCATCCAGCCACTTAAATGTGTAGCCGTCGGGGTTTTCTTTGGCCTTGTTTTTGACGAAGGTTTCAAAACTCATTTCAATCGGTTGATAATCGACTTGAATTTTGCCAAAATCCTCAGGAACCGGCAGTTGACTGAATGTGTTAAAAGCATCGATGGTGGCTTTGATATGCTCAGGTCTTGATGTGCCAGCTAAGCCCACAAGTATGTATTTAGTCGGGTCGACACCGGATCTTGTTTCGGCGACCAGACGTCGTACTTTTTCGATGATGACCTTTGGCGGACCAGCAAAGATGTCGCTAGCACTGATACTGGCCCAGATGGCTGCGCCAGTATCAAGGACGGTTTCATGATAAACAGAGTAGGGAACATCGTCACCATAGGAACCGGACAAATGAATGGTACTGGTATAATCCAATTTTCTTTTTAGATAAGCTTTGGGATCAGCAAAATATTTTTCGCCATAGGAGTTATAAAAATCAATGGTGCAGTTGAGCTCTTTTGTTGCGCTTAATACGCGATCAAAATAAGTAAAGGCAAACTCCTCTTGAACCTGTGGTGAAACGTTCGGTACCAGCTCCCAGGCATCCGCAAGCTTAATGTTAATACCAGGAAAGCGATAGGCAATTGCTTTTATGTAAGGAATGGTTATCTCATCGGTGATCTTGGTAAGCAGGATGTGTAATTGTTCCGGTTTTCTTCGGGCCATTTTGTTCACTGCTTTAAAACTGCAAATCGCACAGGCAACGCTAAAGGGTGAAGCGATACCACGATAAACCATGGTCGGCAATCCAGTATATTTTTCCATTAATTCAAGGGTTTTGATGTGAGTTGGAATTTGTCCGCTTTTTAATGGTTCATCGGGCCACTTAATTTTGTCAAAATCCGCTTCGGATTTAATCAATGGATTTTCTTGATCATTATCGGGGACACCAAACTCAGAACAATTGATTTTTTGTCCCATCGCTTCCGATTCGTAATTGTAGGCATCTGCAAATGGCATAGGGATTACACGATAATATTCACCGGTCAGACAAGCGAGTTCGACATTTACATCTGCATCGTAATATAACAAACTGCTTTTGATGCCGGCCATTTTTTGGCCACTATCGTTTACAGAAACGCTAATCGGTGTCTGCTGACCAGTCATCACTGGATAAAGAATTTCACCAATAACCTCTTTATATGTTTTCATTGCTATAATCATTCCTTTCATTTCATACATCTCACAATATGTTTGAAACCTTTTGCAAGATAAATGTTATTCTTTGTTATGTTTCACTGTGAAAACTTTTTCGACATGTCAGAGCTAAAACGTACTTCTCCAACCGATCTGAGAAAATCATCATTAATAGCTTCGGTCGCTTTAAGCATGGAGTATTAAATTTCGAAATTTATACTTATTATAATAAGTAGTTTTAGTAATTTTGTAAAACGAGTTGTTTTCATAAGCCTATTAACTTTTACTCAGGTAAGAGCTTAGGTAGGTTTGGCATTGACAACAGTAGAAGTACAACTTATAATAATGTATAGACCGGTCGTTATATTATCGCATTAAGGAAGGTTTTATAAATGAAGAATAACACTGAATCAAAAGAAAAGATTCTCGCAGCTGCATCAAGACTTTTTCAGGTTAAAGGATATCATGCAACAGGATTAAATGAAATACTAAAAGAAAGCAACTCGCCCAAAGGTTCGCTTTACTACTACTTTCCTGATGGAAAAGAAGAGCTGGCGCTTGAAGCCGTAAAATTGGCAAGTCAGTTTATTCAAACACAAATACAAAAAGCGTTAGATGAGTATTCAAATCCGATTGAAGCGATACAATACAATATCAAATGCATAATAGAAAGTTTAGAAGCAGGTAAGGTGCAAAATGTTTCAATTGGCTTATTAGCTTTAGAAACCCATCTATCGAGTGAGCCTTTAAGAAAAGCTTGCAAAGACGCTTTTTATGCATTTAAAAACATCTATGCGCAAAAGCTGATTGAAAATGGATTGCCCAAAGAAGTTGCCCAGGAATTAAGTGCAGTTATTCTGGCGATGATCGAAGGGGCTATTACAATATCGGTTACACAAAAGAATGATACAGATTTAATAGCTGTAAGCAAACAAATCAGTATTTTGTTAAACCATTTTTTTAGTGATTAGTAAGAACGGCTATTTTTATTGCTCGAAATATATAGACTGGTCTAATTAATAAGTTGAAAATTCATACAAATAAGTTCTACAAGGAGGTCGCTATTTTGCAAACAGATAAAGTCATAAAAAATCAGAAAAATGGGAACGGGGAAAATAAACTCTGGAGTACGTTGTTTATTGTTTTTTGCTTGACATCTTTAATTGTTACGACGGTTTTATTTATGTTAAACAATGTTATGTCACTATATGTGAATCATATTGGAGGGAACACTGCTTTTAGTGGTGTTTTGATGTTATGCTTTAGTGTTGCAGCTGTCATTTCTCGCCTGGGTAGTGGCTATGTTGCGGACAAAAAAGGTCGATTTGTAGTTATTCTGACTGGGGAGCTGATTTTTTTTGGATCGGTAATACTGTGTGCATTTTTGCCTTATTTGGGGGCGCTGCCGGTGTTGCGACTGGTACAGGGCATCGGATATGCAGCTGTAAATACCGCTACGGCTGCTGCAGTTGCTGATATCATCCCCAAAAATCGGTTCGGCGAAGGGATCGGGTATTATACTTTAGCAATGTCTCTGGCAATGGCAATTGGACCTACATTTGGTTTATACCTGATATCAGGTGGGAATTATTTTCTGATGTTTTTTCTTGGTGGGCTGTTGATTCTTGCAGTCGCATGTTTAACTGTTATTTTTCGACGTGATGACTACTTTACCAGCTACCAGCCACAAGTCAACAGTGAAAGTACATCTGCTCAGTATACCGGTATTTGGCGATTTATCGAAAAAAGGGCACTGGGTGCGTCGATTACCGAATTTTTGATATGTTTTGCAATGGCCAGTATTGTCGTGTTTGCCACGCTATTCGCCATCAGTAAAGGATTTGAAAGTGCCACGGCTTTTTTTTTCATTGTTTCTGCGGTGGCTTCAATATTGACACGTCTGTTTATCGGTAAATTGTTTGACAAGTATGGACCTGTTCCGACGTTGATCGCTGGATTTATCTGCGGTATTTTTTCAACAATGGCGATGATATTTGTATCAAACCAAATTGTATTTATTTGCATTGGAGTAGCATATGGTTTTTGTATCGGTATCACGACCACCGTTTTAAATACCAGCGCATTAAAAAATGTCGTTGGAAATAGGCGCGGAGCTGCCAGTGCGACATTCTGGCTGTCAATGGATCTAGGCTATGGTTTAGGTGGAGCAGCTTGGGGAATCGTTATTGAGCGATTCAATTTTCAAGTTACATTTTTGGGAGTAACGGCGGTTATGCTAATTGGTATGGTATATAGTCTTTGCTTCTTTACAAGTGAGAATCGAAACCTAAAGAAAAATGATATGCAAACAACATTCGATAATTGAAAATCGATGATGAAGAAAAGAGTGCCAATTTGGTGGAAACCCTGTATTGTTACATGAAAAATAGCCGTTCTCAAGCTCAGACTGCCAAAGAACTGCATTTGCACCGCAGCTCCCTGCAATATCGGGTGACGAAAATGGAAGAAGTTATGGGGTTGATCGGGATCATCACCAGACTTTTTTACATCTGAAGCTGACCTATGATAGGATGAAGCCGTTAAGCGTTGTTAAAACAGAGTAAATGATGCAATAATAAAACTTGTATATTGTTTAATTTTAGTTTATAATTAAATGTCAAGTAATCAAATGGCTGTATCTTCTGAGAATTCCCAGTGGATACAGCTTTTTAAATGGATTAAAATAAGTTTATAATAAAATAAAGAAAGCAGAAAAACGTGATAAATAAAAAGTTTAACCAGTACCAACTCAGTGATGAGCTCCTAAAAGCCATCGAAAAACTCAATTTTGAAAACCCGACTAAGGTTCAGGAAGCCGTGATTCCTATTGCTTTGGAAAACAAAGATATTCTCTGTAAGGCCCAAACTGGCAGCGGCAAAACGGCGGCCTTCGGAATTCCAATTTGCGAGCTGCTGGACTGGGAAGAAAACAAACCCCAGGCCCTGGTGCTGACCCCGACCCGGGAACTGGCGCTGCAGGTTCACGAAGATATTTTTAACATCGGCCGCTTCAAACGGGTCAAGGTGTCAGCCCTGTATGGAAAATCACCGATCCGCCGGCAGGAAAAAGAGCTGAAACAGAAAACCCATGTGGTGGTGGGAACTCCAGGCCGGGTAATGGATCATATAGAACGGGGCACCTTTATTACCGATGAGATCCGTTTTCTGGTCATCGATGAGGCTGACGAGATGCTGAATATGGGTTTTATTGATCAGGTTGAGGAAATCATCAATGAAATGCCCAAAAATCGAGTCACGATGTTGTTTTCGGCGACGCTGGAAAATGAGATTCAACGGCTGTCAAAAAAATACATGAACGATCCCCAGATCATCGAGATTGAAGCCGAGGCTAAACGAACGGATGCCATTGAACAGTTTGTTTATAAGACGGGGCATGACGATAAACTGGATGTACTTAAGGATGTACTGGTGGTGGAAAACCCCGACAGCTGCATTATTTTTTGTAATACCCAGGAAATGGTCAATGCCATTTATAATCTGCTCGGTAAAGATAATAAGGCCTGTGAAAAGATTCACGGTGGTATGGAACAGGATGACCGCACCCTGGTCATGCAGCGTTTTAAAAAGGGTGCCTTTCGCTATCTGATTGCCACTGATGTGGCAGCTCGGGGGATTGATGTCCATGAAATTTCGCTGGTCATTAATTTTGATGTCCCCTGGGAAAAGGAAACCTATGTCCATCGGATCGGCCGGACCGGCCGTCGGGGCACTAACGGCAAGGCGATTACCCTGGTTTCGGCAAAAGAAGGCCGTTTGTTTAGAGATATTGAAAATTATACCGACAAAGAAATTATTGAAAAAGAGTGTCCGAGTTTATCAACGGTCCATTCGCTAAAAGCGGCCTTTATTGAAAAGTTGCAGGAAAAACCAGAGGAAAAGCTGGATAAAGCCCATGACCTGACCCGGGAGATCACCAAGATCCATATCAATGCTGGCAAAAAGACCAAAATGCGACCGGTGGATATTGTCGGGACGCTCTGCAATCTGGAGGGGATGACGGCAGCGGATATCGGCGTGATTACGATCCTGGATGTCTCCACCTTCGTGGAAATTCTTAACAACAAAGGCCCCCAGGTGCTAAAAGAGCTGCAAACCCGAAACATCAAAGGACGGCTGAGAAAGGTAACCCTGGCCGAAGATAAACCGGTTACGATTGCCCGAAAAAAACCGATCCGTCGATTTTATTAATTAAATTTAGTGCTTTACGTGAGGAGCCCATGGATTATTTAACCGCCATTACCGCATTTAAACCCGGATCAGCTCAGGAACAGGCCGATCAGCAGACCTTTATCCGATTTATTC
>CAZEBY010000044.1:0-21335 GCA_964510565.1 uncultured Lachnospiraceae bacterium
GACTGGAAATATCGTTTTTTCAGCTTTGGGGACGCCTTGTTTATTGAGTAAAAAATAGGAGAAAAGAATGAGCGAATTTCGTTATGAATTGATTAAGGAGTGCAAGGACACCGGCGCCAGACTGGGAAAGATCCATACTAAGCGGGGCGTTATCAATACGCCGATTTTTATGCCAGTAGGAACCCAGGCGACGGTAAAGTCCCTGTCATCGGAAGATTTAGTGGAGATGGATGCCAATATAATTCTGGGCAATACCTACCATCTTTATTTGAGACCCGGCCAGGAGATTATGGATAAGGCTGGCGGGATTCACAAGTTTATGAACTGGAACCGGCCGGTACTCACCGACAGCGGTGGTTTTCAGGTATTTTCTTTAAATGACTTAAGAAAGATCACCGAAGATGGCGTTGAATTTATTTCACACCTGGATGGCTCCCGACATTTTATGACTCCGGAAAAAGCTATAGACATGCAGAATTCCATCGGGGCCGATATTATTATGTGTTTTGACGAGTGCGCCCCAGCCGGCGCCGATTATGAGTATACCAAGAAATCGATGGAAATGACTACCCGCTGGGCTAAACGTTGTAAAGAGGCCCATAAGCGGCCGGAGGAGCAAGCCCTGTTTGGAATTGTTCAGGGGGGGATGTTTGCCGATCTCCGGGCACAGAGTGTAAAACAGCTTACTGACATTGGTTTCCCGGGATATTCGATTGGTGGACTCAGTGTTGGAGAACCCAAAGATGTGATGTATAAGATGCTCGACGCCACCACCCCGCTGCTACCCAAAGATAAGCCCCGCTATTTAATGGGAGTGGGTTCGCTGGATGCACTGTTTGAAGGGACGATTCGTGGTATTGACATGTTTGACTGTGTGCTCCAAAGTCGGATCGCCAGAAATGGCACGGCCTTTACCAGTCATGGCAAGGTGGTGGTTCGCAATGCTACCTACAAGGAAGATTTTACGCCGGTTGATCCCGAATGTGATTGTTTCGTTTGCCGAAACTACACCCGGGCCTACATCCGCCACCTCATCAAGACCAATGAAATTTTAGGGGCCAGGTTATTGACATATCATAATTTATACTTTACACTTGTAACGATGAAGAAAATTCGACAGGCCATATTGGATGACAATTTATTAGCCTATAAAGAAGCTTTCTTCGAAAAATTCGGCATTGCCGAATAATGATGAAGGAGAACATGAATGAATATTGATTTTACATTAATTCTCCCAATGATATTAGTACTGGTATTTTTCTATTTCTTTATTTTAAGACCGCAGCAAAAGCAGCAAAAAGAAATTAAGGAAATGCGTTCAAGTATGAAACCAGGGGATGAAATTGTCACAATTGGCGGGTTTTATGGGATCGTTTATGCGATTGGCGAAGAAAATGTCACGATTGAATTACTGCCTGATTATCATAAGGCGCTGATTACCAAATCGGCCATCGCTCGAATTGTCAGTGTCGGGGATGCTGTTGCAGCAGTCGAGGAAGACAATTATGAAGAGCTGGAAGATCTCGATAATGAGGAAACTGTCGTTGATGCAGAATTCGAAGAAATTGACGAAAAATAATAATAAAAAACAGACCAGCGGTTGGCTTCTCAACAATAATCAGCTCAACGCTGCCACCGTCTGAGATAAAAATTTTGAAGGGAGTGAACAAATTGAAACACATTAAAATCATTAAAGAAGGCAAACTTACTGACATTAAAAACAGAGGGTGTGGGGAATGTCAAACTTCCTGCCAGTCAGCCTGTAAAACTTCCTGCACCGTAGGAAATCAAAAATGCAAACAAACGACTGAAAAATAGTAACCGAGCCTGAAAGGGGCTGTCTCGTAAGAGATAGTCCTTTTTTTTGGGTGATACAAAAAACTAGGAGAAAAAATGATACATAAATATAAAAAGAATGGTCTCAATATTGTTTTGGATGTCGATACCAGCACGGTACTGACCGTTGACGAACTGACCTTTGAGGTGCTGGATCACTACGATGTTAAAACAAGAGACGAAATAACTGAGACATTCAAAGAAAAATATCCGCTGGCAGAACTCAATGAATGTCTGGACGAATTGGACAGTGTCAAAGCGGCGGGGCTGTTATTTCGGGAAATGCATTATCAGCGGGAAAACTATGCCAACGAAGATCTGATCAAGGCTCTTTGCCTCCATGTCGCCCACGACTGTAATCTGAAATGCGCTTATTGCTTTGCCGCCCAGGGCGATTTTGATGGTGAAAAGCTTTTAATGCCCTTGGATGTGGGAAAAAAAGCTATTGATTTTATCATTGCCCAGTCCAAAAACCGAAAAAACCTGGAAGTGGATTTCTTCGGCGGCGAGCCGTTGATGAACCTGGATGTGGTCAAACAACTGGTGGTCTACGGCAATGAAATGGCCGCAAAAAACGGTAAGCAATTCAAGTTTACAATGACCACCAACGGGGTATTGCTCAATGAGCAAACCCGGGAATACCTCAATGAAACCATGGACAATATTGTCCTTAGTCTGGATGGCCGAAAAGATGTCAATGACCAAATGCGGCAAACGGTCAATGATCAGGGTTCCTTTAATGTGATTATCGACAATATCAAAGCGATGGCAAAAATGCGCGGCGATAAGGATCATTATGTCCGGGGCACCTATACCCATCATAACCTCGATTTTGCCAAGGATGTACAGTTTTTGGCAGAACAAGGTTTTAAAAGTATTTCGGTGGAACCGGTGGTGGCTGAAGCAACTCACGATTACGCCCTGACCGAGTCAGATTTGCCTGTCATTATGGCTGAATATGATGCTTTGGCTTTATCTTACCTGAAACGCCATGAAGCGGGACTTCATTATAATTTTTTCCATTTTAATGTGGATCTGGATCACGGCCCCTGTGTTTATAAACGGCTGTCGGGATGTGGGGCCGGTAAGGATTATGTGGCCGTAACCCCGGAAGGTGATATCTATCCCTGCCATCAGTTCGTCGGCAATGACGCCTTTAAAATGGGTGATGTGAATAATGGCATTACCAATGGCGAGATCAAAAAAATATTTGACGCGGGAAACCTGCTGGAAAAAGAAGATTGTCAGAACTGCTGGGCCAAATATTTCTGCGGTGGGGGCTGCCATGCCAATGCCTATAATTTTAACGGCACCATTATGAAACCCCATTTTGTCAGCTGTGAAATTGAGCGGCGGCGGGTGGAAAATGCCATTATGATTTCAATTATCGAAGGCGGACAGGAATAAGCTGTTAAGGTTCGTTTAGACTACCGTACCGACCAATGACCAAGGGGTCAGACCCTTGTTAAGCTGTTGTTCGCCGCGGCATCGGACCGGCGATGCCATGTCCGCTCCAATGCGGAGGGTCTGACCCCTAGGTCACAACATGATCTAACAATTGTCGGGACTAGGCCAGTTGGAAAAAATACCATATAGTAAATTGTCACCTGGTTTTTTGACAAGAATCGATATTTGTGGTAGATTTAAGTATCTTCTTAAAAAAACTTCAGATTATTCTGCGACTTAAAGCATAATACTCATTTTATTAAATCGAAACTCATTCTCAATCAACTACGAAAACCATCTAAAACCCATGGAGGCATATATTGGAAAAGAAATCATTGGAAGATTTAACGGTTGTCGAATTGCGTAAACAGGCGGAAGCTCTGGGGATCGAGAAAACCAGCCGGCTTAAGAAAATTGAACTGATCGAGGCGATTGAAGAAAGAATCGAGACTCCGCCTGTTCAAACAGCTCATCAAGTGCATCATCACCACAAGGAAAAACAATCATTGACAGATGAAAAAGAAGTAAAACCGCCAGCTGAAAAAAATGCTCAGGAAAAAATGCCACTTGCGACCAACCAGCGGATCAGTAGCGGGTCAAATGGAAACGGTTCCCGTTCTCCCTATTATAAGATCAAAGACTCTATGGATAATGTGGTGGTGGTGGAGGGTAATCTGGAAATCCTACCGGAGGGTTTTGGTTTTGTTAAAAACAAGGAAATGAAATCCAATGAGGAGTTTGTTTATATTTCAGGCTCCCAAATTCAGAAATTCAAGCTGGAAACCGGGGATGTTTTAAGTGGGAAGGTACGACCACCGAAAACCGGCGAAAAATATTCAGCGATGTTATTTCTTGAACAGGTCAATGGCATCAGAACATCAGACATTATCCAGAAAATAAACAGTATGCTTTATGTCGATGACAAAAAGGATCTGGATCGCTTTAAAAACTCGCAGGAAGGAATATTGGATGTTAATTCCGAGGGGTTCGGATTTCTTCGAACCAACCATTATTTGTCGGGTGACCAGGATATTTACGTACCGGCCAATCAGATCCGGCGGTTTAATCTGCGGACTGGTGATAAGGTTGTCGGTAAGATCAAGATGTCTAGTGAAAATGAAAAGTTCGATGCCCTGCTTTATGTTGAATCGGTCAATGGCGATATCCCTGAAAAAATTGCCAATCGTCCCCGGTTTGAACGATTGACACCGATTTTTCCGGAAGAACGAATCACCCTGGAAACAACCCGGGATATTGTGTCAACCCGGATGATTGATCTCTTTTCACCGATGGGAAAAGGACAGCGGGGATTGATCGTGGCACCACCTAAGGCCGGGAAGACCATTCTCTTGAAGGAAATCGCCAATGGCATTACCACTAACCATCCGGAAATTGAACTGATAATTCTACTGGTGGATGAACGTCCCGAAGAAGTGACCGATATGAAGCGCTCGATTGATGCGGATATTGTCTACTCGACCTTTGATCAGCCCCCGGAAAATCACATTAAGGTGGCGGAAATCGTACTGGAACGGGGCAAGCGCCTGGTTGAGCAGGGAAAAGACGTGGTGATCCTGGTTGATAGCTTGACACGGTTAACCCGGGGAAATAATCTGGTGGTTTCGCCCTCTGGTCGAACCCTGTCCGGGGGACTGGATCCGGAAGCTTTATTCTTCCCCAAAAAATTCTTTGGCTCAGCCCGGAATGTGGAAGAGGGGGGAAGTCTGACTATTCTGGCAACCGCTCTTGTTGATACTGGCAGCCGGATGGATGACATAATCTTTGAGGAATTTAAGGGCACCGGCAATATGGAATTGCATCTGGAACGGGAATTGGCCGAGCGGCGGATTTACCCGGCGATTAACCTAAACCGCTCTGGTACTCGTCGGGAGGAGAAACTGTTAACTGCCGAAGAGTTGAAAGTCAGCTTTGACATTCGCAAGCTTTATAAGGGAACCACGGTTTATGACCTCACCGATAAGATTATTTCGATTCTGGAACGCACCAAAGATAATGAAGCGTTTATGAAAAAATTTATTGATAAATATAAGGCACAAAATATTTGATCTTTTAAGAAAAGTTTGATATAATATCACGGTTGATATAATAACAATAAGTAATTAAATAAATAAGAAACGAGGTGGATTCGATGAAACAAGGCATTCATCCAAATTACGGCAAATCAATAGTTAAATGTGCGTGCGGAAATACCTTTGAAACTGGTTCTATCAAACCAGAATTAAAAGTGGAAATCTGTTCAGTATGTCACCCATTTTTCACTGGGAAACAAAAACTTGTTGATGCTGGTGGACGTGTTGATCGATTTAATAAAAAATACGGCATTAAAAACGAGTCAGCAGAATAAAAAGAAGTCGGTTCTTGTAACCGGCTTTTTTCTTGTTCAGGAAATAAAGCGGATTTTGAAAACAATAATGAGGTAGGCGATGACCATCAATGAGATTTTGGATTTTGGACGGCAGTCTTTGGCCCGGGCTGGAATTGAATACCCGGGTCTGGAAGCGGAAATCCTCTTAAGTGCGGCGCTCAATCAGGATCGGGTTTATTTTTACACTCACGCTCAGGAAGAGGTTGATCCCGCCGGGGACGAAACCTTTTGTCAGTTGATAAATCGACGTAGTCAAAAGGAACCGGTGGCCTATATTCTTAATAAAAAAGAATTTATGGGGATGGACTTTTTTGTCAATGGTGATGTTTTGATTCCCCGACCCGACACCGAACCGATGGTGGAGTATTTGATAGAGTATTTGCAGCGCAATTACCCGAAAGGGGCTAAAATTCTGGATCTGTGCACCGGTAGCGGGGCAATTGGTATTTCCATCAAGAAGTACTTTGAGCAGGGAAACGTCAGTCTCAGTGATTATTCGGAGGCGGCGCTGGCAGTGGCCAAGCTCAATGCCAGTCAACTGGTAGCGGGAGATCTATCCCTTTATGAAGGAGATCTTTTTGCCGCTATTCCACCAGGAGAAACCTTTCACATAATTGTTTCCAATCCCCCCTATATCAGTCGGGCGGAGATGAAACATTTACCCCGGGACATTATTGATTATGAACCGCATCTGGCGCTGGACGGCGGAGAGTCGGGTCTGGATTTTTATCGGCAGA
This sequence comes from uncultured Lachnospiraceae bacterium, assembly GCA_964510565.1. Lineage (GTDB taxonomy): Bacteria > Bacillota > Clostridia > Eubacteriales > Eubacteriaceae > Acetobacterium. The sequence continues at coordinate 6,406 of CAZEBY010000044.1, forward strand.
TCATAACTGAGGCTCATTTATATCTCGAAAATGACGGCCTTCTGGCCCTGGAAATCGGGGATAATCAGGCGACCGCGGTGGTTGAGTTATTAAAAAATGAAGGCTTTCTGGAAATTAAATCGATCAGGGATCTGGGCGGACACATCCGTTGTCTTACTGGTAAATTAACCGGGCAGGAGTCCGGTGATAATAATAAATTGAGATGACGGCTCACAAAAATTGTGATAGAATAATAACATTAAATTGAGAAGAAAAAATTAACATATGCATAGCGGAGGTAAACATGGTATCAGCAGGAGATTTTAAAAAAGGTGTAACGTTTGAGATGGATGGTCATACCTTTACGATCATTGAATTTCAACACGTTAAACCAGGGAAGGGCGCAGCCTTTGTACGAACGAAGATTCGAAATGTGATTACGGGAGCAGTGGTGGAAAAATCATTCAGCCCCACGGAACGTTATCCAAAAGCACAGGTTGAAACCCGCGAAATGGAATACTTATATGAGGATGGTGGGCTTTACTACTTTATGGATTTGGAAACGTACGAACAGATTCCGTTAAACTTGAATCAAGTTGAAGAAGCATTAAAATATCTAAAAGAAAACGATATTGCCACAGTAAAATCATTAAAGGGTGTGGCATTTTCGGTAGCGGCTCCTAACTTTGTCGAATTGGAAGTGGTTAAAACAGATCCCGGCTTCAAGGGTGATACCGCAACTGGTGCCAATAAACCGGCAACTGTTGAAACCGGAGCAGTAATTACAGTACCGCTGTTTGTGGAACAGGGAGACAAGATTAGAATTGACACCCGTACGGGTGATTACATGGAAAGGGTATAAAATGAAATATATTAACGAAAAAGTCGCTTATACCAAAGGACTGGTGGATGGTCTGGAATTAGATCAGGCTTCCAACGAAGGCAAGGTTCTGGTTCAGGTGTTGGACATTCTTGAAGATATTGTCGATGCCCTGGATGGCATTACTGAAGCCCAGGAAGAACTGGAAGAATACGTGGAAATGGTTGATGATGATCTTTCTGATCTGGAAGAATTTATTCTGGATGGGGAATTCGAAGGCAGTGATGATTTTGACTTTGACGAAGAAGACTATTACGAAATTATTTGTCCCGAATGCGGAAATGTCTATATCACAGAGTTCGAATCTTTTGAGAATAATAGCGTGGCCTGTCCGGAATGCGGAGCTCCGTTTATATTAAATGAAGAGATTTCATGCTGTGGTGAGGATGGTTGCGACTGTCATCAGGAAATCTAAAGAACACAGGTAAAAAGATGAAAAGCGAAATGAAAAACAATCAGTCTCCGAATATCAATGACGAAATGATCGCATCAATTGTCAGTTTGGCGGCTACTGGCGTTAACGGTGTGGCGCGTATTTCATTGAGAATCACCGATGAAATCATGGATCGGCTTTATCTTACATCAACAATTAAAGGGGTCAAGATTGCCCGGGATCCTGAAGGTTTGATGATCTGGGTCTATGTGATTACCGAACCGGGGGTCGATATCGTCAGGGTTTCAAAAGCAATTCAGAAAAAAACGAAGGTAGCGGTGGAATCGATGGCGGGTTTCCAGGTGGCTGCGGTAAATGTCAGAATTGAAGGATCAGGTATTTAGGGGGTGTAAACCCCTTTTTTAAACAAGGTAATTTGAAGGAGTGGCGCATGAGTCGAAAAAAAGAACGGGAATATGCGTTAAAAGGTGTATTTCAATTAGATTTTCATCCGGAACCAGGAGATTTTACCGAGAGTATTGCATATTTTTTAGAGGATAATGAGCTGGATCTGACCTATGGAAAGACCCTGATTGACACGACTGAAGCGCATCTTTCCGAAATAGACGATATTCTCGATGACTATCTAAAAAGCACCTGGAAAATTGATCGAATCCCAAAGGTAGAAAAATCAATTCTGCGTTTGGCTATTTGCGAACTGAAATATATGGATGAAAAAGTACCATTTGAAGTTGTCATTAATGAGGCAATCGAGCTGACAAAAAAATTCGGAGACGAGGATGGGAAAAATTACGTTAATGGTATTTTAAATAAAATTGTTAAGGATGGACTCAATGAGTGCCCTTAGTCTTGGAATTGATACCAGTAATTATACAACTTCGGTTGCCTTAATTGATGAAAATGAAAACATGATTTATAATAAGGGCATCCTATTGGAAGTGAAGTCAGGAGAACGAGGACTTCGACAATCGGATGCCCTTTTTCAGCATGTTCATAACTTGCCGATTCTACTTGAAGAATTGCCGCGCGGATCGGAAATCGAGGTCATCTGTTATTCGGAACGGCCTCGACCGCGGCCGGACTCCTATATGCCGGTTTTTCGTTCGGGAGAAGCAATGGCCCGTTCCCTGGCTGGTGTACTGGGGGTTAAACGGTTGCCGGTCAGTCACCAGGAGAATCATATCCGGGCTGCCATTTATGGTAGTGGATCGCCAGAATTGGAAGCGACCTTTTGTGCCGTTCATTTTTCGGGCGGCACCTCTGAAATTCTTCTGGTAAGAAAGAAAGCGCTTGGCTATGACTGTGAAATCATCGCCCAAACTCTTGACCTCAATGCCGGACAGCTGGTTGACCGGATTGGAGTTTTGATGGGGTGTGCTTTTCCCGCCGGCAAAGCGTTGGAAGCAATGGCAAGTCAAGCAATGAATGAAGTTCAGGACAATCAATATATTATCTCATCCACGGTAGTGGGAACCGATTTTCATTTTTCGGGTCAGGAAAATCAGGCCAGGAGGCATCTGGAAGCAGGGGCTGATCAGCGTCTGATTGCTTATCAGGTACTCAAATCGATTGCTAAAACCCTGTCAAAATCAATTGCTGGATTACAGAAAAAGTATCCTTTTCAGTCGGTGCTTTTTTCAGGGGGCGTGATGTCTAATCGAATTATCAAATCGATTGTGGAAAAGGAAATGTACGCTTCGGGGCTGAAGCTTTATTTTTCCCCGGGAGAATATTCCCGGGATAATGCAGCGGGGAATGCCTTGATCGGAATGGATTACTATAAAAACATGAGGTACGGGAGTTGACAACGACGAAAATTCTCAGTGTTTCTGAGCTTAACCAGTATGTTAAAACCCTGTTGGAATCCAACAGCCTGCTGAAAAATCTGGCGATCCAGGGCGAGCTTTCCAATGTGAAACGGGCAGCATCGGGACATTTGTATTTTTCACTCAAGGATGCCGGCAGTAAAATTGACTGCGTGATGTTTAAAAACGCGGCCATCGGTCTTAAATTTCTGCCAAAGGAAGGCCAGAAGGTGACGCTACGGGGGGGCTTGGGTGTTTATCTGCCCAGTGGGCAATACCAGATTACGGTTCGGTCAATGGAACCCCAGGGATTGGGGGACTTATTTCAGGCCTATCTGGTTTTAAAAGATCAACTGGAAGCCAAAGGTTACTTTAATCGGGAGCACAAAAAAAATCTGCCGGAAATTATCAGCCGGGTGGGCCTGGTTACCTCGCCCAGCGGCGCAGCTGTCAGAGATATGATTTCGATCATTAAGCGCCGAAATCCACTGATCGATATTGTCATTTATCCCAGCCTGGTTCAGGGGGATGAAGCGGCTGGGAATTTAATCAAAGGGATTCGTGCATTTAATGATGCTAAGTCGGTGGATGTGATTATCATCGGTCGGGGCGGTGGATCGATTGAAGACTTGTGGGCCTTTAACGACGAGCAGCTGGCTAAAGCGATTTATGAATCACAATTACCCATTGTTTCGGCGGTTGGCCATGAAATTGACTATACGATAGCCGATTTTGTGGCTGACCTGCGAGCCCCCACCCCATCGGGGGCAGCCGAACTGGTCGCTGAAGAAACCTTGAGTATGATTCGGGTACTGGTGATTCAGAAAGCCCGGCTGATTCAGGCCATGGAAGCTAAAATTGTTAAGCATCGTGACGCCTTAACACGGATAAAAAAGGAATTGCTGCGGTATCGGCCTAAGGAACGGATTGAGGAAATGCAGCTGCATCTGGATGTACTTTTTGATCGGATGAACCGGGCGATGGGGCAGCGGATAAAAAATGAACGACAGAAACTCGTAAACTATCGCACCCGGATCGAAGCCATGAGCCCGCTGAATGTGCTGAAAAAGGGTTATGTTCGGGTGACCGATACCACTGGCAAGGCCATTGGTGTGGTGGCCGATTTACAGGTTGAGCAGCTGGTGACGCTTCATTTTGCTGATGGTCAGGCCGAGGCCAGCATTCAATCCACAAAGGAGAATTAATAATGGCAGTTAAAAAACTGAAAACGAAAATGAGTCGTCTGGAAATCATTGCCGAATTGATGGAAGACGACAATCAGGAAATCGAGGCTTCGATGAAACTGTTTGAAGAGGGAATAAAACTGATTAATGAGTGCAGCGCCGATCTGGATACTCTGGAGGGTAAAATTACCATCATGATTGATGGCGAAGAAAAGAAATTTGAGGGGAGCGTGGATGCGTGAGTGCCTTTAAATCTCAGCTGAATGCCAAGGTCGCAATAATAAATGAAGAACTTGAAAAACTCTTCCAACAAAATCTGGATACCCCGGAAGTGATTATCGAAGCGATGAAATACAGTCTTTTTGCCGGCGGAAAACGGTTGCGCCCGATGCTGATGATTGAAACCTGTCGGGCTTTGGCCGGCGATGTCGAGGTGATCAAACCGCTGGCTATGGGGATGGAGATGATCCATACCTATTCACTGATTCATGATGATTTGCCGGCGATGGACAATGACGATCTGCGACGGGGAAAACCAACGAATCATAAGGTTTATGGCGATGCAATGGCGATTTTGGCAGGCGATGGGTTATTAAATTATGCCGTTGAAATTATGCTCCTGGGAACTCAGGGACTGACCGGTGAGAGCCTGACTAACTATCTCGCAGCGATGAAATGTATCATGGGAGCGTCAGGTATTCTGGGGATGATCGGTGGTCAGGTAGCGGATATCCTTAGTGAAAATAAGGTCATTGGTCTGGACGAAATGGACTATATTCATTTGCATAAGACCGCTGCCTTGCTGGAAGCCTGTGTCCAAAGCGGCTGTATTATTGCTGGAGCTGAGCCGGCCACGCAGGGGCGATTGATCAGCTACAGTCACCGGATTGGTCTGGCGTTCCAGATTGTTGACGATATTCTCGACATTGAAGGCGACGAAATTGATCTCGGCAAGCCGATTGGTAGCGATGAAAAAAATCATAAATCCACTTTTGTGTCGCTTTACGGACTTGAAGCTTCAAAAATACGGGTCGACGAGTTGGAAGCAGAAGCCATCGAAATGCTTAAACCGATTGGTGAACGGACCGCCTTTTTGCAAGAATTGGCCAGTTATATCTGTCATCGCCGCAAATAAAGGGCAGCGGATTTCAAACTGGGCAGAAAAGCGAAAGTCATAAGAATAGCTGAAACAGTTAGTGTTAGGAAACCCATGAAAAGAGGAAAAATTGAAAGAACGATTAGATAAACTATTGGTGAACCTGAATTATTTTGATACCCGGGAACGGGCCAAAAAAGCCATCATGGCTGGTCTGGTTCAGGTTAATGACCAAGTTAGGGATAAGGCTGGGGATCTGGTCGACACTGAGGCGACCATTCTTGTCAAGGGCAGCGATCTGCCCTATGTCAGTCGGGGTGGTTTAAAACTGGAAAAGGGACTGGTTGTCTTTGATCTGGCTGTGCCGGGAAAAACTTTTATCGATATCGGCTCATCTACCGGAGGGTTCACCGATTGTCTGCTGCAAAACGGTGCCGCAAAGGTTTATGCAGTGGACGTTGGCTATGGCCAACTAGACTGGAAGTTACGCAACGACCCCCGGGTGGTTTCCATGGAGCGGACAAATTTTCGTTATCTGACAGCTGAAAGTATCGCGGAGCCGGTGGACGGGACCGTCATGGACGTATCCTTTATTTCCATTACCAAATTAATCCCGGTCATCAAATTGTTGATGAAACCGGGAGCTCGGGGAATCTGGCTGATTAAGCCACAGTTTGAAGCTGGCCGGGAGCGTATTGGAAAAAACGGTGTCATCCGGGATAAAAAGGTGCATGAATCGATTTTGTTTGAAGTGATGATGGCGATCGAAAATCAGGGTTTTACGATAAAAGGTCTGGATTTTTCACCGATTCAGGGACCCAAAGGTAATATCGAATTTTTAGTGTTTGTTGAAAATATCGAACCGGAAACGGCTGAAAACTGGGGTGAGTTGATTCACACGGTGGTCAACGATGCCCATGAAAGCTGTAAGAAAAAGAAAGAAACCCAGGACGAATAGGAAGTGAGTAGTATTGGAAACTGAATTCAAGAATTTCAAAGAAATCGGCATTTATCTGAATATGGATAAACCGGACAGTCCAGCGCTGGCGGAGAGATGCATCAGTTATTTAATCCAACATGGTTTTAGAGTAGCTCTGCTCGAAGGTCAGATCAGTTATCCTCATGAAAGCATTATTGAGTATCCTAAAAATCGTTTCTATCGAAAACCGGATTGTATTCTGGTGCTGGGTGGCGATGGCACGCTTTTGTTTGTGGCCCGGAAGGTTTGTTTTTATTCAATTCCAATTTTTGGCATCAATCTCGGTAAGCTGGGATTTTTAACCGAGGGTGAGGCTGGTAACTATGAAGAAACGCTAGAAAACCTGACCACTGGCGATTATTACATCGAAGAACGGATGATGTTAAGCTGCAGCATAAAAAAAGACAATGAAAGTGCCTGTTTTTATATGGCTTTAAATGATGTGCTGGTAAAAAGCCGGGGCTTTCGCATGATGGATATTGAGGCAAGGGCGAATGGTTCGACGATTGATAAATTTCGGGCTGATGGATTGATTATTGCTACCCCTACCGGCTCCACGGGTTATTCGCTGGCCGCTGGGGGGCCGGTGGTGTCCCCGCAGGCTAGGGTGATGATTCTTAACCCGATCTGTCCCCATCGACTCCATGACCGCTCCTATATTCTCCCGGAGGAGGATGTTATCAACCTAGAATTTGGTGACCGGGAAAAAGATATTATGGTCACCTTTGATGGCCAGACCACGGTTACGATCACGCCCCAAGATGCGGTGAAGGTTAAAAAAGCGACCTATTGTACCCGGCTGATCCGGCTCAATCAGCTAAGTAGTTATGATCGTCTGAGAATCAAGCTTTCCAGCGAGTATTAAGAATGATCAGGTAACTAACATACAGCCATCGCAGAAAAACGAACTGTGCATTGGAGGAGAAAGGGATAAGACATGAAAGTATCCAGACAATTAAAAATTATTGAAATCATCGAAAACAATTTTATCGAAACGCAGGAAGAGCTTGCTCAGGCTTTGAAAGATGCCGGTTTTTCGGTGACCCAGGCGACGATCTCCCGGGATATTAAAGAGTTAAAGCTGATCAAGGTGAGTAATCACGATGGCATTCAACATTATGCGCCGCTTAAGGATATTGGTACCATTTATAATGAACGGGTTACGGCTGTTTTTAAAGAATCGGTGCTGACCATTGATTACGTGGAAAATACCATTGTGCTGAGAACCCTTCCGGCAATGGCTCAGGCGGCAGCGCTGGCCATCGACTCGATGGACTGGTGCGAAATTGTCGGAACCATCGCTGGGGATGATACCATCTTTGTACTGATTCGCAATCGGGAGATGGTGGGTGAAATTGTCGGGAAATTTAAAAAGCTGATGAAATAGGGAGGGCTCTATGCTGAGAAATCTGGTTGTGAACGATTATACGCTAATTGATCATCTGGCGGTTGATTTCCATCCGGGACTGAATGTGATCACTGGGGAAACCGGAGCCGGAAAATCCATTGTCATTGATGCATTGACGCTGGTGCTGGGAAATCGGGGCAATAAAACCAATATCCGAGACGGCAAAAACAAGATGACGGTACAGGGGCTTTTTGATATCAGTGAACAACCTGATTTGATTAAAAAGTGTCAGGAATATGGGATCCCCATGGAAGAGGGACAATTGATTCTGATCCGGGAAATGGACGACCGGGGCCGAAATATCTGCCGCGCCAATGGTTTGATCATCACGGTGGCGCAACTGAAAACAATCGGTGATGTACTGATTGATATCCACGGCCAGCATGAACATCAATCGCTGTTCAAACGGGAAAATCATCGCCAGCTGCTGGATGCCTTTGGTGGCGAAAAGAGTCGTAAATACCGACAACAGACAGCTGACTTTGCCAGTGAGATCAAACGGATTCAGCAGCTGATTTCAGAGCTGGAAACCAATGAACGGGAGTTGGAACGGGAAAAAGAAACCCTGCAGTTTGAAATCAATGAAATTGAAGCGGCAGGTCTCGTAATCGGCGAGGATGACGAGCTGGAAGGGGAAAAACGGATTTTGGAGAACCGGGAACGGCTTTTTTCCAATGCCAGTCGGGCATATGAATTGCTTCGCGGCGAAAATTCTGAACAGACTCCGATTCTTGACGCATTGGGTCTGTTGGCTGACAGTATCGCCGAGATTGCTAAAGTTGACAGCAGTTTTCAGAATAAGCGGGAATGTGTTGACGGCATCCTAAGCGAGGCAGAAAACCTTTCTTTCGAGATTCGCTCCTATCTGGAAGATATGGAGTACAGTTTGGGCGATTTAGATGAAATCGAAACGCGGTTGAGCGTTATTGCAAAGCTTAAGCGAAAGTATGGCCATGATATTGCAGAAATTCTGACCTACGCTGAAGAAATCAGCAACCGTTTAAAAAGCCTGTTGAATCGCGATGAAAGCCTGCAGTCCTATTATCAGGAGTTAAGCGGCATTCAAGAAAAGTATTATAAAATCAGCGCTAATCTTTACAAACTGCGGTTAAATACGGCCAGCGCTTTAAAGGCTGTCCTCGAAAAAGAATTGGGCGATTTGGCCATGGAAAAGGCGCAGGTAGAAATTTCAGTGGAACATGATCCTGACCGAGTGACTGCTCATGGCCAGGACATTGTTGAGTTTTTGATTTCCGTCAATCCGGGTCAAGTTCCGAAACCTCTTGGTAAAGTGGCGTCGGGAGGCGAAATCTCCCGTATTATGCTGAGCTTAAAAAGCATTTTTGGAGGTCTTGATGCCATCGAAACGATGGTATTCGATGAAATTGACACAGGGATCAGCGGCAGAACGGCTCAGGTGGTTGCCGAAAAGATTCAGGCCCTCAGTATTACCCCGCCGAGAGGCCGACAGATCATCTGTATTACCCATTTACCCCAGATTGCCGCCATGGCCGACCAACATTTCAGAGTGGAAAAGCACACCCACAATGAAGGGGTAGAGGTCAGTTTTGTGTCTTTGGACGAAAAGGGTAAAAAAGAGGAACTATCCCGGATGCTCGGTGGAGCGGAAGTAACCCGGAAAACCTGGGAACATGCCCAGGAAATGCTGGAATTAAGCCAAAAGATAAAAAAATCGAAAAAAAGCAAAGAAGACAAAATATTGTCTTAACATTTGATTGGTTATTAGATAGAATAAAGATTGGTAAAACTATTTATTTAAGGAGATATAAATTTGGAAAGAAAAGTACCCATTGGGTTATCAAACAAACACATTCATGTATCACAGGCAGATTTAGAAGTATTATTTGGTAAAGGCTACCAATTAACACCAATGAAAGATTTATCACAACCAGGGCAATATGCCGCTGAAGAAAAAATTGATGTCATTGGACCAAAAGGAACATTAAAAGGGATTCGAATTCTGGGACCTGTTCGACCAGAAACCCAGTTGGAAGTTTCAGTTGGTGATGGTTTCTGTTTAGGCATTCAGGCGCCGCTGAGAAATTCTGGTGATATTGCTGATACCCCAGGCGTTAAAATCGTTGGACCAGCTGGCGAAGTCGAAATTGACAAGGGTGCTATTGTTGCGGCTCGTCACATTCATATGAGTCCAGAAGAAGGTGCGGCATTTGGATTAAAAGACAAAGATATCGTATCCGTTAAATTAGATGGACCCCGAGGTTTAATCTTTGACAATGTTCTTGTTCGCGTTCATCCGGAATTCAAACTGGATATGCATCTTGATGTTGAAGAAGGAAACGCTGCCGGAGCTAAAAACGGTCAACTGGCTACTATTCTTTAGAGATGATTACGCCGGATCCAATTGCTTTTTCTCTGTTCGGACTGGAAGTCCGATGGTATGGCGTGCTGATTGCCAGTGCCTTGCTGCTGGGATTGTTCATTTCGGCTCGGCGTGCCAAGAAGTATGGACTGGATCAGGAGCTCATTATTGATTTCTTTTTGTACATGACACCTGCCATCATCATTGGCGCCCGGCTTTATTATGTCGTTTTCAGTTATGACTATTATGTCGTTCATCCTGAAGAAATTTTTGCGACCTGGCATGGTGGATTGGCTATTCATGGCGGCATTATTGCTGGGATACTGGTTGCCATCGTTTTTTCCCGTTTTAAAAAGATCAATTTTTTTACTCTGGCGGATGTACTGATTCCAGCCTTGCCCTTAGGACAGGCGATAGGACGCTGGGGGAATTATTTAAATCAGGAAGCTTATGGTGCTCAAACCGACTTAACCTGGGCCATTACGGTCAACGATGCAGCATTGGGAATTATCAAGGTTCATCCGACCTTTCTGTATGAGTCGATTTGGAATCTGTTGGTTTTTGGTTTTCTCTTTTACTACGAAGATAAGCTAAAAAAAGTCGACGGCGAATTATTATTTGTCTATCTGGGTCTTTACTCAATCGGCCGTTTTTTCATTGAAGGCTTAAGAACTGACAGCCTGATGTTCATGGGATTGCGAACCGCTCAACTGATCAGTTTAGCATTGGTGGCAGTGGGCGTTGGTGGACTCTGGTATCTGCGAAAAAACCAAAATCGGTTCGGCAATAATCTGATTAAGAAAAAATAGCAAAATAGAATAATGATAAAATGATGTTTTAAACAAAAAAGACTGTCAGTAAAATCTGACAGTCTTTTTGATTTGAGCGAAAATTGGGTCAGGTGATCGTAATTATGACAGCTTCGTCATCCCCCGATATTGAATCGCTTCGGACAAATGAGAAACTTCGATCGTTGAGGCTTCATCGAGATCGGCAATGGTGCGGGCCAGTTTTAAAATGCGGTGGTAACCCCGTGCGCTGAGCTTCATCCTGGTATAGACTTTGGCCATCAGGCTTTCTTCGGCTGGACCAAGTTGACAGTAGGTTTCCATTAATTTGGGTGTGAGTTGAGCATTGTAAAAGATATCCAGATCCTGGTAGCGTCTATTTTGCCGCTCCCTGGCGGCATCGACCCTTTTTTTGATGGCTGAAGAGGTTTCGCCCTTGGGTTTGGTCTGAAGCTCGTCGTAAGTGGTGCTGGGAATATCGACAAAAATATCCAGTCGATCCATCAGCGGGCCGGATATCTTACCCTGATAATTTTTGATCTGCTGGGGGGTGCAGATGCATTCATGGGTTGGATCTGTCAGATAACCACAGGGACAAGGGTTCATTGAGGTAATCAGGGTAAAGCTGGCTGGAAAGGTCAGGGAGGCATTGACTCGGGAGATGGTGACTTCCTGATCTTCGATTGGTTGGCGCAAAACTTCCAGAGCGGATTTTTGGAACTCCGGCAGTTCATCAAGAAACAGCACCCCCAGGTGGGCCAGAGAAACCTCCCCGGGCTTGGGAATCCGGCCACCACCAACCAGCGATACCTTGGAAATGGTATGGTGGGGGGAACGGAAGGGGCGCTGACTGATTAGGGCATTGTTTTTTAGCAGGCCGGAAATGCTGTGAATCTTGGTGATTTCCAGGGCCTCATCAAGAGTGAGATCCGGTAGGATGGAGGGGAAACCTTTGGCCAGCATGGTCTTGCCGGATCCGGGTGGTCCACTCATGAGGACGTTGTGGGCTCCGGCTGCCGCGATTTCCAGGGCGCGTTTACCCAGATCCTGGCCGCGGATGTCGGAGAAATCAATGCTGTGACAGCTGTTTTTGGTGGTCAGCAGTGAATTGAGATCGATCTTAAAAGGGTCAATGATCAGTTCATTTTTGAGAAAGGAGACAGCTTCGTGAAAATCTTTGAGGGGATAGACGTTCACATTTTGAACCACGGCTGCTTCATGGCGGTTGTCAAAAGGAACTAGAATATTGGTAATGCCGGCTTCTTTGGCGGCCAGCACCATCGGTAAGACCCCATTAATGCTTCTGATTTCGCCACTGAGGGACAATTCGCCAATAACCAGATAGTCCCCCGGATGATCCCAGCTAAGCTGGTCGGATGCGCATAGAATTCCCAACGCAATAGCCAGATCAAAAGCCGGTCCTTCTTTTTTTAAGTCGGCGGGAGCAAGATTGATAGTGATTCGCTCCATTGGATATTTAAAACCATTGTTTTTGACGGCTGAAAAAACCCGATCCTTAGATTCCTTGATCCCGGTATCGGGAAGTCCGACCAATGAATACGAGGGCAGACCTCGGGAAATATCAATTTCAACTGTGACAATCACGCCATTCACACCTAGTAATCCGCTACTTTTTATCTGTGATAACATACAAAGTTTACCTCCGCTTTATGTAGATCATTATACCGGAAATAAAAGTAAAAATATAGAGAAAAATTTGATGGTTTGTGGTATCATCAAAAAAGAAGTTTAAACAGAAAAAAGGAGGGACCCATGGAAAAAACTTTGAAGGGAACCTTATATGTACTCATTGCGATGGTCTTGTTCAGTACCGGCGGGCTTTTTATTAAGCTTATTAATGCCAATGCCTATACCATTGTCTTTAGTCGGGCATTGATTGCAGGGCTTATTTTTTTGCCATTGATTCAATGGAAGAAGCTGCGGTTATCAAAAAAATACTTCATTCTGGCAATGGGGTATTGTTATTTGTGTATTATGTTTGTGTTGACAACTAAAATTACAACAGCAGCCAATGCGATTATCCTGCAATGCACTGCACCGTTGTGGCTCTATCTATACTATGTGCTGCGTGGCAAAAAAATTACTGGCAAGGAACTGGTTCCGCGTTTATTTATTTTTGTTGGTATCATTGTAATTTTCAGTGCTTCGTCGGGCGGGAATTTCTGGGGAGATGTGCTGGCCTTAAGTAACGGAATTGCCTATGCAGTCGTTCAACATTATATGGATCAGGAATATCCGTTTTCGGATAACTCAATTATCGGTTTGAATAATATCATGCTGTGTTTTGTCATTCTGGTATTGTTTCCAACCCAACTTGATTTTTCGGGATTATCGATGGCTGGTTGGTTGGGACTACTCTTTCTGGGCGTTTTTCAAATCGGGGCGTCCTATCTGGTCTTTTTTAAGGGGGTTCGGATGATTTCAGCACTGAAAGCTTCGATGGTATCCCTGTTAGAACCGATCCTCAATCCGATTTTTGTATTTTTCTTTGTTGGAGAGGTCCCGTCCGTTAATTCACTAATCGGTTTTGCGATTATTCTAGTTGGCATTACCCTGACTATGATCCCCACTAGAGCGGTGGTGCAAATTGAAGAATGCTAAAATGTTTCAAATAAGCTGACTTGATTAAAAAAGAAGAACCGCGTGATCTGTATTTTTAGATCTGCAGTTCTTTTTTTGTTGGTGGCTGACAAATGAAAATAAATAGCAGGGAAGCTAAGGTTGAATCTGATAGCGAGATAATTGTTTTCAAAATAAAATAGCGTCGTGTAACACGACGCTGCAATAATAAACACGGAAAAACGGATCATTTAAACAATACCGAAATTTTTTTCAATACGCACGGAAAAATTTTTTTCGATTTCGTAAGATTCCTTAATGACGCGGTTTATCAGCGTTTCATCGAGGCCCAAGTTATTTAGCAAGAGGTGGATACTGGAGTTGATGAAATCCTGGGAAGAACAATCGATCAGTCCGGCATCATAGGCAAGATTGATCCCCTGGGTTGCACCAGCGCTGGCATAGGAAATAAAGGCGATTTCAAAGTCACTGTAATGAAGACCGCAGCTTTCCGCCAGTTTGCGATAAAAATCGGTGACAACACTCTGTTCCTTGTAAAGAACATTTTCACCCAGCAAATCGTAATAAAAACGGCTGAAATTTTTATTGAAGCGCATATTATTGTTTAATACCCGCCATTCGATGGCGGTTTGCAACAAAAGGGTTGTTTCAACGTCTAATCTATCAAGGTTTTCGGTGACTTTTGCTTTGATGGTAGACATCAGTTCATTGTACAATTCAATGCCCAAGCCGCCCTTTGAGCCGTAATAATAATTGATCAGACCAACATTTGCGCCGGATTCCTTAGCGATTTTTAAACAGGTAGTGCTGGTGTAACCATTTTCATAAAACAAAACCTTGGCAGCCTCATATATTTTTTCTTTTGTCTCTTTGCCGACCTTGTATTTTCCCATTGTTACTCTCGATTTCTAAATTTTGATGATAATGATGTCATCATAACACATTTCTGTGTGAAAGACAAGACAAGTGAAAATAAAATAACAATAATGAAATAGTTGACGAAATGCCATTTTTCGATCCTACTCAGTGAAGGTAAATAAAAAACAGAGCAACCCATATGGACGGCTCTGTTTTGGTTTTGATGAAATGCCTTAGTTTTGAGCCAGCCACTGATGATTAAGAGCGATAGCTTTGCGAACCTGCGTTTCAGCCGGTCCGCCAATGATATTTCGCTGATTGACGCAGGCGTTTAAATCAATGGCGGCAAAGATGGAATCATCAAAAACCGGCGAGACACTCTGATATTCTTCCAGTGTCAATTCATCCAGGCTTTTTTGCTGTTCGAGCGCAAAAAATACCAGCTTGCCGATGATTTCGTGAGCGTCACGAAAGGCAATCCCGTGTTTAACCAGCCAATCGGCGGCATCAGTAGCATTTGAAAACCCACCGGCAGCGGCCTTTTTCATGGTTTCATTATTGACGGTCAGGGTTTTGATCATTTTGGCAAAGGTGATCAGGCAGATTTTAATGGTATC
>CAZEBY010000045.1:0-20623 GCA_964510565.1 uncultured Lachnospiraceae bacterium
CTTCAGCGATACTATAACCCAGTCCTACCAGTCCGTTAACCGCCTGGGTAACATTATCATCTTTTACCCGTAACTCAACCGCCCTGAGATCCCCGACAGAAACATCCTTGTAGCGATCTTTTAATTCCAAAATAATCCGACTGGCAGTTTTTATGCCAATCCCGGGTGCTTTGGCAATACTTTTGGGATCATCATTGATAATATGGCCAATCAGCTCGTTACGACTAAACTGGGACAAGAGTCCCATGGCTGCTTTGGGTCCAATCCCAGAAATCCCGATCATGGTTCTGAAAATCTCCCGTTCATCGGTGGTGGCAAACCCATAAAGCGAAACCTCGTCTTCTTTGATTACCTGATGAAGGTGTAGCTTGACCTCCGAATGCAGATTCGGCAGCTCATTTAATGTATTGATGGACACCTTTACCTTGTATCCCATGCGGTTTTGATCAATGACCACATAATCCATGCCTTGCTCTTCCAAGCTCCCGATCATATATTCGTACATAAGCCCTCCTTCAAAATTCAAACATGCTTCACCTATTGTACCAAAACAAAAAAATAATACAACCACAAAAAAAGCACCCTTAGGTGCTATCCCAATGTGTCGTACTCCATTTTTGACGCCCTAGCGATAGCTAGGTGGGTGTCTTGTCTCTAGTTTCTGTTTTCCACTGATATAATGAGGCCTAACATCCGCCAGCGAACAATCAGACTCCCTGAGTATTGATGTAGGTTCAAAAATAAAGTAAAAAACGAGCACTTTGGGATAATCTAATTATACACGGTTTTATCCCGAAATCAAAGGATAAATTTTTGCCGCCCACCAGCAATCAAATTCACTTTTTATAACTGCTTGGCTGCCTTACAGTAAAATGTCCAGGGCGGAACGAATATTGTCAACCGGGAAAATTTCCATTCCTGCCATTTTCAGGCCTTTCTGGTTGCCTTTGGGAATAATACAACGCTTAAAACCCAGTTTTTTCCCTTCGATCAGGCGTTTTTCAATGTGTTGAATATTGCGGACCTCACCGGTTAATCCCACCTCACCGAGAATCATCAAATCGCCGGGAATCTGAAAATCCCGGAGACTGGAGTAAAGCACGGCAATCACCCCCAGATCCAGCGCCGGTTCATCCACCTTGATGCCGCCCACCACGTTGATATAGGCATCCACCGACTGCATCTGAATTCCCAGTCGTTTTTCCATGATCGCCAGCAATAGTACCATCCGATTATAATCCATACCGGTGGCCATTCGCCGGGGATTTCCAAAACCGGTTGGCGAAACCAGACCCTGCAGCTCAATCAGCAGCGGCCGGGATCCTTCAATACAGGGTACCACTACCGACCCGCAGGTATTCTTGGGGCGACTGTCGAGCATCATCTCGGATGGATTGGCCACTGACTGCAGACCATTTTCGGTCATTTCAAAAATACCGATTTCATTGGTGGAACCGAAACGATTTTTGACACCCCGGAGCACCCGATAGGCGTGATATTTTTCACCTTCAAAATAAAGCACCGTATCTACCATATGTTCCAGTACCCGGGGCCCGGCAATGGCACCGTCTTTGGTGACATGCCCCACTAACACCATCGCGATATTATCTTTTTTAGCCAGTTGCATCAGCGCGCCGGTGTTTTCCCGGATCTGACTAACGCTGCCGGGAGCTGAGCTGATCTCCGGACTGTACATGGTCTGAATGGAATCGATGATGACGATGTCCGGGCGTTCTTCCAGAATAATCGTCAGGAGATAGGGAATATTGATCTCTGATAAAAAGGAAATCTTTTCGGATTTCACCTGCATCCGCTCGGCCCGCATTTTCAATTGCTGTTCTGACTCTTCGCCTGAAATATATAAAATCTTATAACCCTGATTACCCAAGGCTTCGGTGGTTTGCAGAAGCAGGGTCGATTTCCCGATCCCCGGGTCACCGCCCAATAGAATCATCCCCCCGGGGACAATCCCGCCGCCTAAAACACGGTCAAACTCTTCATTGCAGGTAGGATAACGGGTGTCGCCGGTATAGGTAATCTCCGCCAGTGATTTTGGTTTGGAATAAACACCCCGTTCCCGGGTATCTTCCTTGCTTCCCTGCTTGGAAAAATCCAACTCTTCCACCATGCTGTTCCACTGCTCGCACTCGGGACATTTGCCCATCCATTTGGGCGATTCATAACCACAGCTCTGACAGACAAAAATACTTTTTTTCTTTGCCATAATTCCCCCTCATTCGCTACTCAATCCATTTATAAATCAGATAGCCGATCAAACCGCCGATCAGATTTAAAATAATATCATCGACATCCGCCCGACGACTGGTTAAAAATAAGTATTGGATCAGCTCAATGGCACAGGTGGTTCCCAGTATCACCACAAAGGCATGAAAAAAGCCGACCTTGTTTTTCCGCGACAAGGGATATAAAAAACCCAGCGGCATTAACAAAATCATGTTTCCGGCCAAGTTTTTAAAAGAGTCTGTAAAGGTGTATAACACAATATCCGTTGGATTTGTTGGCTTGGTGGCCAGAAATTCCCAGTCAATAAAGCCATTGGCCATGATATCATAAAAAAAGTTATCAATCGAGGTCAGTGGGATCAGGTTTGCGGTGGTCTCATAGGTTACGTTCGAGGCATCGGGTAATAGCGTCAATATAAATAAAAATCCCAAATAAGCCAGCAAAAAAAGCTTAAAGAGAAATATGACTCGCTTGTTTTTCTTCATAAAGCAGTCCTTCCATGGTTGATTGTTCGTATAGCCTAGCTATTATAACGAATAAACCTTTAGAGTGCCACAGAAATTTTCCCAACCGGAAAATTTTGCCAAAAAGAAAAAATACCGAAAGCTACCTCTCGATATTTTTATTCTCTGTTTTAAATTAAAATACATTATTGTATCCACACTAATTTAAAACGCAGTATTAATTTTTTACTATGGTAATTATACACAACTTTATAGACTTTGTAAAGGGTTTCGCTTGTTAGTTATTTATCTAACGATGCATCCCCTGCAAAACCTTTCACTTTATAACAACACTGCTGTCAGAATCAACGGTACTTTTAAGAACACACTACGTCCACAAAAGCCGGTTCACCTTGAAGAACTTGCGCCATTCCGTTGGTTTTATCCTCAATCCAAGCTAAAAAATCATTTGTATCCGCCACCGGAATCTGAAAAAAAAGAGTGACGTTTTCGCCAAAATCTTCATTTACGGGAATCACCTGTCGCTCCACTAAACCGTTGCTCAGCCCCCCATAGCTGGAGTAATTCACCACTACTTCCAATTGATCCGAAAACTGTTTCTTAATCACCTTACAATGATTCAATACATCACTGGCACCACCGCCATAGGCCCGGATCAGACCACCTGTCCCCAGCTTAACACCGCCAAAATAGCGAATGACCACCACCAGTACATCTTTGAGCTCCCGATGATCAATGACCTCCAGAATCGGTTTACCGGCGGTGCCGGAAGGTTCGCCGTCATCACTGGCTTTTTGGCGCCGGGGATTGGTGTTAAGCACATAGGCCCAGCAAACATGCGTGGCCTTATAATGCTTTTTACGGATTTCAGCCAGAATCGTATCCGCTTCTTCTTCAGTTTCAATATGAAAGACCATATTGATAAAGCGGGACTTCTTGATTTCAATCTCCGTTTCGTCAGAAATTAATACCGTTTTATAATCTTCCACACTTATACCTCTGTCACCTGATACTTTTCAAACAGATGGGTTGGAAAATCATCTGTCATTTCGATGGTCACCAGATTACCTTCAGCCTGGTAATCAATCTCTTGCACCACCTTCATTTGATGAAGAAGAGCCAGTGATTTATTGTCATCGTAGGGAATCAGCAGCTTCATTTCCCGCTTTTCCCCCACCAGCACCCGATTGATGGTTTCAAAGAGGCTCTCGATTGCCATCCCCTCTTTCGCCGAAATATACAGTGCCAGTTCCTCAACTGCCGCCTGATTCTTTAACAACAACACGTCCTGTTCTTCCGGGGTCAGCTTATCGATTTTATTATAGATCATCATCACTTTTTTATCGCCAGCACCAATATCCGAAAGTACCTGATTAACCACCTTGATTTGAGCTTCACAATTATGATTTGACACATCCACTACATGCAGCAATAGATCAGCGGTTTCCACTTCCATTAAGGTGGTTTTAAAAGCTTTGATCAGATCATGGGGCAGTTTGTCAATAAAACCAACCGTGTCCGAAACCAGATACTCGCCATGTTCCGGGTCTACCTTTCGTAGTGTCGAATCGAGGGTAATGAAAAGACCGTCTTTGGTCACCACCTCACTTTGAGTCAACCGATTAAACAGGGTACTCTTGCCAGAGTTGGTATAACCAATTAATCCAATGGTTTTAATTTTATTTTTACTGCGCTGGACGGCATTGAGTTGATTACTCTTATTGATCCGTTCAATCCGGGCTTCCAGCTCTTCTAATTGTTTGCGGATATGGCGGCGATCGGTTTCCAGTTTCTTTTCACCGGGGCCCCGGGTGCCAATGCCGCCGCCGGTTCGGGACATTACAATCCCCAGACCTTTTAGATGACTCATCCGGTATTTCTGCTGAGCCAGTTCCACTTGCAGCTTGCCTTCTTTGGTTTTGGCATGGCGGGCAAAAATATCCAGAATAATGGTAGTGCGATCCACGGTTTTGGTGCCGGTGGCTGCTTCGATGTTGGCAATCTGCCGGGAATTGAGTTCGTCATTGGCGACAATCAAATTGATGTCATTATTCTGAATCACCTTAATCAATTCCTCAAGCTTCCCCTTACCGACATAAAAGGTTGGGTCAATCTGACTTTTTGACTGACAGACCTCATCCACCACAATACCTCCGGCAGTTTTAACCAGTTGCCGCAATTCTTCCATCGAATCCACCAGTTCAATACCCTTATTTCCCGGCAGATCCAATCCGATCAATAACGCCCGCTCCTCTTCATCCTCAGTATCGAAGCGATTATTGGGGTCATCTTTGATAAACCGGTCAGCCAGCAGGATGTAGTGTTCCAGGGGAAATTTGTTCAGTTCCTTCAGGGTTTTAAATAGGCCCTGACCATACTCCATGGTTCCTTCTTCCACCACCGGTACCCCAATGCTATAGCTGGTCGGTATTTTTTCATCGACACCGATGGCAATAATGCACTGGAGGCTCTGTTTTTTAGCTGCCGAAAAATCCTCAGCCGACAGCCGCGGATTGCCACCGGGATGGGTATGGATCACCCGATATTTATTCAGGGCCTTGACGTGGTAGAGCATCTCCGCATTGCCAATATTGACGGTGGACGCATCACCAATATTTACCCACTGAACCCGATTTTTATCATTGGTGCAGATCAGCACTTCCCGTTTGGTAATCAGGGTCAGGCGTTTTAAAATTTCCAGAACGTATTCATCCAGCAGGACCTGATTTTCCATTTGATAACCAATCAGATCGTTCAGTTCATTGATATAGCTTTGGCGAATGCCACTTTTATTATCTGCCATTATTTTTTTCCTTTGATTTATTAGATTCTCTTATTATAACACAAAAACCAGGCAAAAGGATTGCCTGGTTTTATGTTATAGACAAAGGGCTAACGTAGTACCGACAATTGTTACATCATGTTGTTTGCATCAGAGCGGACACGGCATCGCCTGTCCGATTCTGCAGCAAACAACAGATTAACAAGGGTCTGACCCCTTGGTCATTGGTCGATACGGGTGTTTAAGTTTCTCCTAGAGTTTAACCACTTCGGATTCAGCCACGGCGGTTTCCATCATCGCACCCATCATTTCCGCAATTTTTTCTTCGGAGCGGAGCATCTCAGAAACCTTGGGTTTGGTTTCCGGATGTTTGGGCACAAAAATGGTACAGCAATCTTCGTAGGGCAGAATCGAAGTTTCAAAGGTACCGATGGTTTCGGCAATTTTGACAATTTCGGTTTTATCAAAACCAATCAGCGGTCGAAAAACCGGCAGCTCGGCCACCGCATTTGTGGCTCCCAGTCCTTCCATCGTCTGGCTGGCCACCTGACCCAGACTTTCTCCGGTAATCAACGCCTTGGCCCCTTCGTTGTGGGCAATCATCTCGGCAATCCGCATCATGTAGCGACGCATGATAATGGTGGTTTGCCGTTCCGGACACATTTCGACAATTTTGGTCTGGATCTCAGTAAAAGGCACGACAAAAAGTTTGATCTTGCCACAATACTGACTCATGATTTTAGCCAGATCGATAACCTTTTCCTTGGTCCGGTCACTGGTGAAGGGGAAGCTGTGAAAATAGACGCCAATGACTTCCACGCCCCGCTTTGCCATCAGATAGCCGGCCACCGGACTGTCAATCCCTCCGGATAGGAGCAGTGCTGCTTTACCACTGCAGCCCACCGGCAAGCCGCCATTACAGGGGATAAATTCATGGTACATATAGGTTTGTTCGCGAACCTCGACCCACAGATTCAATTCGGGATTATGAAGATCCACCGCAATCCCTTCAATGTTGTCCAGCACCACTTCACCCAGACGACAACAGAGATCCGGAGATTTAATCGGAAAAGTTTTATCCCCCCGTTTAGCGGTGATCTTAAAGGTCTTGATCCCTTCAGCGGAGCGCACCTGTTCGATGGCATTTTCTTCAATCGCCTTAATCTCACTGTCGATAACAATCGCCGGACTGATCGATACAATCCCGAAAACTCTTTTTACCCGCTCCATCGCCTGATCCAGATCTTCATCATTGACATTGACAATCAAGCGCCCCTGAATTTTTTTGACCTTCGCTGACGGTACACTGCGCAGGGTATTCCGAATATTTTTTGCCAATAATTCGATAAAATAATTACGGTTCAACCCTTTCAGGGCAATTTCCCCGTAGCGAACCAGAATAACATGTTCCATTAATTTTTTTGCTCCTGTCATCTATTTTTG
Organism: uncultured Lachnospiraceae bacterium; assembly: GCA_964510565.1. GTDB lineage: Bacteria > Bacillota > Clostridia > Eubacteriales > Eubacteriaceae > Acetobacterium. The sequence continues at coordinate 6,934 of CAZEBY010000045.1, forward strand.
TTTGGTTTAATCAACAGCCGCAAGCTGCTGACTGCCTGGGCAATGGCGGCCACTGCTGTTTTGACATCATCGTTGGTAATGTCTTTTGAAAAGCTGATGCGAATGGTACCTTCTTTATATTCTTCGGCTAGCCCAATCGCTTTTAAAACATATTGTTTCTCCTTTTTGTGAGACGAACAGGCTGAACCGGTGGAGACATAAATCCCCTGCGCTTCCAGGCTGTGCAGCAGCACCTCGCCCCGGACCCGGTTAAACGAAACATTTAGCACATAGGGGCTGCCGTTGGGATCCCCGTTAATTTTGATATCATCGATTCTTTGCGCAATTTCATTGACAAAAGCCGTGCGCAAGTCGCGGATGGTTTCCATTTCCTCAACAAAAGAAGCCTGCCGGATCCGAATGGCTTCCCCAAAGCCGACAATTCCCGGAACATTTTCTGTCCCCGAGCGGAGGTTGTTTTCCTGACCGCCACCCCGAATCAGGGGTTTAATCTCAATGCCTTTTTTGAGATAAACGGCCCCCACCCCTTTGGGACCGAAAATCTTATGTCCGGAAAGAGTTGCGGCATCCAGCCGACTGGCCTGCACATCGATCGGGATTTTCATAAAGCCCTGGACAAAATCGGCATGAAAAACACATCTGGGATTGCCGGCCTTGACGATTTTGCCAATCGCTTTGAGATCCTGAATGGTTCCCAGCTCATTGTTTACCCCCATAATACTGACCAGAATGGTATCCTCGTTCATCGCCGCTTGCAGCTCAGTCAAATCAATATGTCCCTGAGCGTCAACCCCCAAAACCACCACTTCAATCTGATGATTCTGATAAAAGGTAAACACATCCAATACCGAGGGGTGCTCGATAGCTGAGGTGATAATCCGCATCCGGTTACGTTTTTTATTCTCCACTACCCCCTGAATAATCATATTATTGCCTTCCGTTCCACCGGAGGTGAAACAGATCTCCTGGGTTTGACAGTTCAGGTTTTTTGCGATTAATTCCCGGACTTCTTTAATGGCTTGTTCACTGCGAATCCCCAGACAGTGGAGGGATGAGGGATTCCCGTAGTTATTCACCAGGGTATCCATCATTTTTTGCGCCACCTGGGGATGAACCCTGGTGGTTGCCGCATTATCTAAATATATTTCGTTCATTGTTTCGATCCTTTTCCCATACGGCCCAGTTTCTTACGACTTACGATTTGAACTAGCATTCCTGATCCAGAAAAACGCGACTCCCTACTGCTGAACGCTGGCCCTGATATTTCCCCTGATAGGGGTTTAGCGCCATATCGTCCATTTGGGCAAAAACCAGCTGGCAGATCCGCCGACCCTTTTCCAGTTTGATCGGTAAGCGATTGGCGTTATAGAGCTCCAGGGTAATCTCCCCTTCAAAACCCGGGTCTACCCAACCAGCATTCTGAATAAATAACCCCATCCGACCGATCGAGCTGCGCCCCTCTACAAAGGCCGTCAGATTGCAGGGCAGCTTGATATATTCCATGGTAGTTGCCAAAAGAAAGGAATTGGACGGAATAATGATTTCATCCGCTTCCATGGAAATATACTTTATTTCATCCGTTAGCGTCATCGTCTCAAAATTATTTTCATCCAGCTTTAAAAAACTGCTTCCTAAGCGAATGTCCACCGAAGCCGGCTGCACCTGGCCCTGTTCCAGTGGGTCAATGACCAGCTCACCGCTTTCCAGATATTTATAAATGGTCTTATCCGATAAAATCATGTTTCCTCCAAAATTCAATAACTCTGCAAAATTTTCCCATTAATTGTATTATTAATCGATGTTTCTGTCAATTTTTTACAAAACGAGTCCTCTGCTACTCGGCCATTAAGCTCAGGCTATTCCATTTCCCCTCATGCCTAAAGATTGACAATGGTTACCCCAGAGCCCCCTTCGTTCATGGCACCCAGACGAAAATCTTCAATCAACGGGTTTGTTTTCAGGTATTCATGAATAATCTCCCGGAGCCTGCCGGTACCCTTGCCGTGTACAATTACCAGTTGCTTGTTTCCTGAAAGCATAGCATCCCCAATCATCTTATCCACCAGAAACAGGGATTCTTCACCATTTTTACCGCGGAGATCGAGTTTGGTCTCCATCACATGACGTTCGACCTTTTTAAAGGTCACCTTTTTTTCTTCCGGCTTGGCCAGCGCCGTTGAAATGCTCAAGTCCCCCACATCAACCTTCAGCTTGATCATCTCTGACTGAACCATAGCTTTGTTCTCGTTGGGCAGCAGGTTTAACACCTCACCTTCCCGACGCAAACTGTTGATATAAACCTTCATCCCGACACTGAGGTCATCCATCTCTAACGCCGCCCCCTGATAATCTTTGGGTCGGCTGCCAAACTGATAGAGATTTTTCTCTTTTTCTTTGATCCGTTTGCGAATCGCTTCCAGTTCTTTATTATCTTTGATGGATGTGGTGGTCGTTTCCTGAATAGTTCGGATTTCCCGGTAAATTTCTTCGGTTTCAGCCCGGGTTTTCTTAACAATTTCCATCGCTTCTTCCTGGGCTTTTTGCAGCAGCGCTTTTTGTTCATCCTCAAATTTCTGCTTTTCCCGATCCATCTGCCGTTTCAGGGCTTCGGTTTCCTGCTTCAGGCGAATAATGGCGTCGTGCTCGGCTTCGGTGCGACGGCGCTTTTCATCAATTTTAATCAGGGTTTCTTCAAAGCGGATGGCTTCATTCTTAATCAGCTCGCGGGCATTTTCAATAATGTCCTCACCCAGTCCCAGGCGAATGGCGATTTCAAAGGCATTGGATTTTCCCGGCACGCCAATTAACAGGCGATAGGTGGGCCGCAGGGTTTTGACATCAAATTCGACGCTGGCATTGACCACCCCCGGGGTGACCAGGGCGTATTCCTTCAGCTCGCTGTAATGGGTGGTCGAGACGCTGGTAACCCTGCGCAGGTGCAGGGAATTGAGAATCGAAATGGCCAGCGCGGCTCCTTCGGTGGGGTCGGTGCCGGCGCCCAGTTCGTCAAATAATACCAGTGAGTTATAATCCGCTTTGTTCATAATCTCAACGATATTAGTCATATGCGAAGAAAAGGTACTGAGGCTTTGCTCAATGCTTTGTTCATCTCCGATATCGGCAAAGATATCGACAAAAATCCGGGTTTTACTGCCTTCCCGAACCGGAACAAACAATCCGGACTGCACCATCAAATTCAATAGGCCGATGGTTTTTAAGGAGACCGTTTTTCCCCCGGTATTGGGACCGGTGATCACCATGGTATCGATGCCCTCTTCAAAATATATATCCGAGGCGACAACCTGATCTTCAGGAATCAAGGGATGTTTAGCCCTAAGCAGCTCAATAGCCCCGGTTTCCGCGACACTGGTGCGAACCCCATTGATGGTCAGACCATACTTGCCCTTACCAAACTGAAAATCCAGATCCACCAGCACCTCATAATTGCAGATAATTTCATCCCGCAGATCAGCTACCTTCTGGGTCAGATCTTTGAGAATCCGGACGATTTCCTGTTCTTCTTCGGTGACCAGAATTTTGATATCATTGTTCAACTCCACCACCGCCATCGGCTCAATAAACAGGGTGGCCCCACTGGCCGATTTGTCCAGTACAATCCCTGGCACCTGGCTGCGGTATTCCTGTTTAACCGGAATAACATAGCGGTTGTTCCGGATCGTCACGATTTTTTCCTGAAGGATTTTTTCATAGGCGGTTGAGCTGATCATATGGCTCAGTTTTTCGGTGATTCGTTTGTATTTAAACTGCATCTCCCGACGAATCCGAGACAGCTCCCGGGAAGCGTTGTCAGCCATTTCTTCCGGTCCCATAATTTTGCGGCTGATTTCTTTTTCCAGCTCTTCACAAGGTTCCAGAGCAGTAAACAAATCCTTTAATAATACCAGGGTATCCATCTGGGTATCACCCTGGTAATAATTCTCCATATCACGGGCGATCCGCAGCAGTGTCGCAATTGACAACAGTTCTTGCATCGAGAGCATCGAACCAATCGCCGCCCGCTTGACATAATCACTGGTATTGGGCACATCTGCCAGGGGCGGACGGCCGTTGCGGAGAATCATTCCCAGACTTTCATTGGTTAAATCAAGGGCGCGATTGACTGCCGTCAGACTTTCTTGCGGCAATAGGTTTTTGGCCTGCTCCTTCCCGCCCCGGGTGACACAATGCTCACCCAGACTTTTTAATATTTTATGATATTCCAAGACCTTCAAACTTCTTTGATCCATGTATTTATTTCACTCCTCTATTTTACGCCTCGTCTAAAACTTCCCCGGGTGGTTCCCTCGGTCCCAAGCCCTTCCGGAAGACCCCAATGGTTGTCATAAATTCCCTGACTGTAATAGCTGATGATGGTCCTTAACTTTTCGATACTTTCGTTACGGTGATGAATTCGCCAGGTGTCGACGGCTTTTAATTTAAGAATTTCTTCCCTTAAAAATAAGGTATCGCCATTATAGACATGAATCAAGCCCTGGTCATCCCGTTCTACCGGGAATACAAATCCACGCTCATCCACCAGCTTACCGGACATTTCCTGACGGCATAAACCGGTTGTTCCTTTTTTCTTTTCCAGACAGTTTTTACAGCCAAACAGACATTTTTTACTGACCATCAGCTCCTGCGAACCGTAAACTGGTAAAACCATGGTAATCTCAGAATGCTCGGTTATTTCTTTCAGCTCGGTTTCATTAATTTCCGGCGATAACACGCCGCCGCCAACGCCCCACTCTTTTAATGCCCTAGTTGCCAGGGTATTAAACAGATTAAACGACTGATCCGCCTCTAAATAAGATGATGTTTTATTTAAAAGATGGAAGGCTTCATAATTGCCGATTAAATAGCCATCCTGATTCAGCTCCTGGGTCACTAAATGACGTACTTTTTTAGTTAATTCGTCATCCATTATTTTAGGGGTCTTCAGTAACACTGCGATGCCCTGATCCTTTAAGAGGGCGGTCTTTTCTGCAACGCCCTCCCCCAGTAAAGGCAGCACGACCTGATCCAGACCCAACCCATCCAAGAGCCTCAAAAACTGAGTATCCGGCATTTTTTCAAATGCCAATGAAATCCGTTTTTTCGCGTCTGCTAATTGCAGCTTTTTAAATCGATCTGACTGACCCGCCAGTTCTTTCTCCAATGGCACGATCGTAATGGTCTGATTTAACTCTTGCGTATTTCCGGCATTTTTTTCAGCGTCTGCCAGAGCCTCTACCAGTTTAATCAATACTTCTTTGCGCAGCGTGTTTAACTGGCTGCGGGACAGAAAAACCTGATCATCCAACTCTATGGAAATGGTTCCCAGTTCATAACCGGTGCCGCCGATCCGGGAAATCTGCTCCCGGATCATCGCTTCATCAATGGGGTTTTTCATTGGTACTTCGGGACCGAAAGCGGCTGTATAAGTGACCGAACACCCTAGGGAATACGCTGCTATTTCGGCTGGTTGGCCCAACTTCAGGAGCAGTTTAAAATCCACTGCGGCACCTGGTTGATCAAGAGATTGAGCGCCCCGTTGTTTGAGGCTATCCATCAAGTTTTTATCGAAATTTTTATAAAGCGGCGTCCCTGGTGAAATCCCATAGCGACAGGGAATGGCCACGGTTTCGCCGCCCAGCCCTTGTTCCAGCCGGCGGCCTGCCGGGGAGAAAATCGCATCCACCCTGGTTCCCATTTTGCCGTCCTCACCAAAAGATAAGCCATCCCCGACATGAAGCTGGGCATCCTCATTGAGACGAATCCCCAGAGGGTGATAGGCACTTTTATGATTCTGGTTTTTAGTAGTTTTAGCAAGACTGACAACCTGACCAATTAAAACACCCCGATTCTTGCCTACCTGGGCGTTGAGGAGATCCGCTTCATTAAAAAGGTGACCCCTGGTGAAATCCCGGTTAAACACCTGCATGACAGCCCGGTTATCGATGGTTTGGTCAATCTCATCCCCGGCGGCGGTATCAATGCCTTCCCGATAAGCCCGGGTAATCCCATAAACGTATTCGGGTGTTTTCATCCGGCCTTCAATTTTTAAGGAATCTACACCAGAAGCGATGATTGCCTCCAGGTCGTCCAAGGTATTTAAGTCCTTGGGACTAAGGAGATAGCCTTCCTGAACCAGCCGATTGTTCTCATCAAACAGCCGGTAATTCTTGCGACAGGGTTGAGCGCAGAGGCCCCGGTTGCCACTGCGGCCACCTATCATGCTGCTCATCAGACACTGGCCAGAATAGGCGTAACACAAGGCGCCATGGGTGAATATTTTTAATTCAACCTTGGTTTTTTTCTTGATTTCAGCCACCTGGGTTAATGGCATTTCACGGGGTAGCACCACCCGGGAAAAACCAAGTTCCTGAAAAAATAACACGCCTTCTGCGCCATAAACAGAAGCCTGGGTGCTGGTCTGGAGTTTGAATTCAGGAAAATAATGGCGGATCAAATAGATTAATCCCATATCCTGGACAATCAGGCCATCCAGATTAAGGGTTTTCAGAAAATTAAGGACACCAACCAATTCACCCATTTCACAATTCTTTATTAATATATTCAGGGTGACATAGACTTTTACCCCATGCTGATGACAAAGGGTGACCGCCTCTTTTATTTCTTCATCCGTCATATTTTCGGCATTGCGACGGGCATTAAAAGATTTACCACCAAAATACACCGCGTCTGCCCCGCCGTTGATGGCCGCAACGACCGCTTCCATTGTTCCGGCTGGTGCCAGCAGTTCTGGTTTTATATTCATTCTTACCTCATGTTCTTATTAATTGCTGTTTCACGTAACTTCTTTGCAATTGATTATTATAACATATGTAGATAAAATAAAGAAGATTTGAAATTCTTTTTCGTCGTTTCGATTCATTTATTAACGGAGGCCTTATTAATCTTGAAAAATCAGGGTAAAAAAAGTATCATAAACTAATGGATTTAATTGCAAACCGGTTTGATACGAGAGGAGTCATCAATGAAAATTTCAATCTTAACCTTGGGAACCCGTGGTGATGTTCAACCTTTTGTCGCTCTGGCCCAAAAAGCGCTGGAACGAGGACATCAGGTCGTCATCTGTACTGGAAAAACATTCAAGCCGTTTATTGAGGATACCGGCATCGAATTTAGAGAAGCTGCCAGCGATCTGATGGCAATGCTCGAGACCGCTGAAGGACAGATGGTTTTTAAACACGCTCTTCAACACCCATTTCGCACAAAAAAATATCTGGACGAGGTGGTCAATCCGGTCTTTCGACAAACCCTGGATCAGTTTTATGAAGCCGCCCAGGGGACTGATGTGATCCTCTATCATCCCAAGGCTTTCGGCGCTCCGGATATTGCCGAGGCTCTCGACATTCCCTGTATCAGCATTCCCCCGGTGCCAATTACCTTTCCGATTGATGAATTCCCCAACCTGGCGATCTTTCCGACCAAAAATCTGGGAAAACATCTTAATCGCTGGAGCTACTCGGTGATCGCCCAGGCCGAACGATCAAGCATCAATGAGGTCAATGATTTCCGAGAAAAAACCCTGCACCTGCCCAAACGCCAAAGCGGACTCTACACCTTTTCCCTGAATGGCCAAACCATCCCTATTATTTATCCGATCAGCAAGGCCTTGTTTCCGGAAGTAACAAGCTGGGAGGGCCGGGTTCTGACGCCTGGTTTTTTTTATCTTGATTCAGCAATAGCGCAACTTGACCCCAGTCTCACATCATTTTTAAGTACTGGATCAGCTCCTATTATCATCTCTTTTAGCAGCATGCCGCTTAAATCGCCGGAACAATTTAAAACTTGTCTGCAGGAGGCTCTTCATGCCACTCATCAGCGGGGCATCCTTTTAGCTGGCAACAGTGGCTTGCGCTTTGATAAGGATGAAAATCTGCTGACCATTGATGCCGCGCCCCATTTATTGTTATTTCCCCATGGCAAAGGGATTATCCATCATGGCGGTGTGGGAACCATGGCCGCGGCCATCAAGAGCGGCAAACCACAGCTGATTATCCCCTTTTCGGTCGATCAACCCTTTTGGGCTTACCGTCTCTATCGACAGGGGTATGCACTAAAACCGCTGAAGGAAACCCAGGTCACGACACGATCACTGATCCAACGCTTCATTCAATTTGATGAAGAGACCGTTCAATCAAAAGCTCTTGAACTGAAAGCCGTCATCGATCAGGAAAATGGAACTGAAACGGCCCTTGCGTTTATCGAGAACCATTGCCGCAGCAAAGTAATGGGCCATCGATAAAGCCCCGCTCATTTATTCTCCATCTAAAAAAGCAGCTCCAGTTGTTCACCTGAGCTGCTTATAAATGGTTCATACTATTATTAAATCTCGTTACTCAATATGATAATCCTCATAGCCTCTTTTGACTTTTTTGATTTGGGTATCGATTCGTTTCATTCCAATCGACTGAATCACTAAAAACAGACCAAAAATACCAAAAGCGATACCAACAAGCATAACAATAATGGTTGCCGGGCCCATCGGATTAATAAAAGCGTAAATGCCAAACCCAATCAATGCCACTCCCATGATGATTTTAACAATTCTGCCCACGTTTCCGGAATTTGCCGAAACAATCAATAAAAAGATTCCAGTAATGATGGCCCAGATACCGATGATAATGATAAAAAATGCCACAATCACAGTAGGTACCAGTAAGAAAATTGCGCAAATGATCAGATCAAAGATTCCTCTGCCCAGGCTGAAACCCATCTTGGCACCATATTTGTAACGCATCACCAATGCCGAAATAATATAAATGATGCCCATGATTCCCCGATAGACACCAAAAATAAAAACCAGCAAGGTTATGGCCTGATTACTGAAGAAGATCGCAAATATGCTTAGGGCAATAAAACAAAGCCCATCCAAAAGCATCAGCCACCACTTACCATAAGACCGTTCCAGCATATCAATGCCCAAGGATTTTGCTTCGCTTTGGTTCATATGATAACCTCCGTCATTTCTTTGTGGTTATTTTTATCATGATTCATTTTCCAGTGCTGCCACAACCCGATCAAAGACCTGACCGGCCCGCAGTTTAACCGGATTACAGGCGGCTACTTCATCGCGATGATGTTTTTTGATATAATCACAATCCAAACTGCCAAACTCTTTCTCGAATTCGTCGACTAAAAGCTTTGCTGCTCGCGTCATTTTTGCCTGGTCGGATGGTCTATCTTCAGTGAATAAAGCGCCAAGGGCCGCCAATGATCCCGAAAAAGCACCGCAAGTTTTCTCAGAATAAAATCCGGCCCCAAAGCCCTGCAGCATCCGAAAGCTTTCCGGCGGCAGATTTAAGTCATACTTTTCATTGGCCGAACGAAGCAGTACCTCGGCACAATTCATATGATACTGGGGTTGTTCTTCAACTGGTTTGTCTTTTCCAAAAGCATTATAAATCTCAACATATTTTTTCATCTTTTCCTCCACATCTTTTTAAAGCGTCATCGCTGGGATACATCGTTGTTGTACTTATGATTATTTTACCACGATGAACTCCATTTAGCTAAACAAAATTGATGAAGCTGATGGTTTTTTTGATTTTATGAATCCTATAAACTGCTCTTCAGTTTTTCTACCATATCCAATCGTTCCCAGGGCAGATCGATATCAGTTCGGCCAAAATGGCCATAGGCGGCAGTCTGTTTATAGATAGGTGCTCGCAAGCCCAGGTTTTTAATGATCGCGGCTGGTCTGAGATCAAAATGTTTTTCGATTAAGGTAATAATCTTATCATCTTCGATTTTTCCGGTACCAAAGGTGTCCACGTAAATTGAAACGGGTTTGGCCACGCCGATGGCATAGGCCAGTTCCACTTCGCATTTATCTGCCAGACCGGCGGCAACGATGTTTTTGGCTACGTGTCGGGCTGCATAAGCTCCGGAGCGATCGACCTTTGTGGGATCTTTTCCCGAAAATGCCCCGCCGCCATGACGGCCATAGCCACCATAGGTATCGACAATAATTTTACGACCGGTTAAACCGCAATCGCCCTGAGGTCCGCCAATGACAAAACGTCCGGTAGGATTAATGAAGTACTTGGTCTCGGCATCCAACAATTTGGGGTCAATCACTTCCTTGATTACTTTTTCAATCATATCTTTTTCAATGGTTTCCAAGGAAACCTCAATGCTGTGTTGGGTAGAAATAACCACGGTATCGATTCGGGTTGGTACCCCATTATCATATTCTACCGTTACCTGGGTTTTGCCATCCGGACGCAAATAATCAACGACTTTTTCCTTTCGGATGTCGGTAAGTCGTTTGGCCAGCCGATGGGCCAGCGCAATTGGTAACGGCATCAGTTCCGGGGTTTCATTACAGGCAAAGCCGAACATCATGCCTTGGTCGCCAGCACCAGTGGCAAGATCTGCCTCGGTTAATTCGCCTTTTTTGGATTCCAGTCCTTCATCTACACCCATGGCGATATCTGCGGATTGTTCATCAATTGTGGTAATCACTGCGCAAGTATCGCAATCAAAACCGTATTTTGCCCGGTCATAACCAATTTCACGAACCGTATTTCTAACCAACTTTGGTATGTCAACATAACAGGTCGTCGTAATCTCGCCGGCAACCACGACCAAACCAGTTGTAACCAATGTTTCACAGGCAACCCGAGCCATTGGATCCTGTTCGAAAATCGCATCTAGAACAGCGTCTGAAATCTGATCGCAAATCTTATCAGGATGGCCTTCTGTCACTGATTCTGAGGTAAATAATTTTTTCATTTATGTTCTCCTTTTAAATTGTGTAATATCGATTTACCTGATAACCTAAATCATGAAAAAAGCCTCGTCTGATGACGAGGCTAATGTTCACATTAAATCCCATCATTGCGAAAATATCGCAGGTATTGGCACCATGCATATGCTGGTTGCCGGGTTTCATCGGGCCTGTCCCTCCACCTCTCTGGATAGGTAAATATTCAATTACTTTTCTAAATCATACACATCATTTTTTTCTTTGTCAAGCATTTTGTTGCTGGCTAAAGTTTTTGATAAGCCTGCCATTAAACCAATATCATGCCGAAGATTCCCCGCAATTATAAGACTTCGCAACCGCAATCGGTAATCACCACATCATCTTCAATCCGGATGCCGATCCCCAGCTTTTCGAGATAAAGACCCGGTTCCACCGTCATCACCATACCTGGCGCCAAAATCAAGTCCCCCTCGGGGCGAACATCGTGGGTATCCAAACCCAGCGGATGACCAATTCCATGATAATAAAACTCGCTGATATCATTGTTTTCAGGAACAAAACCGGCCTGACAGCATTTTTCCAGAAACAGCTCTTTCGTCAGATTCTGCAGCTCTTTTAGCACAGCTCCCGGTTTAAAGACTTTAAACATTTTCTGTTGGACCTGATTGACAATTTCGTAGAGTTTTTCTTGTTCTGCGGTCATTTCCCCATTGACTGCCAAGGTTCGACTGATGTCACCGCAGTAGCCCTCCACCCGGGCTCCCAGATCCAAGAGCACCAGCTCACCATCTTTTAAGGGACAGCGATTGGAAACATAATGCAATATGGTGGCATTTTTTCCCGAAGCGACGATGGTTTCAAAAGCCAGCCCCTCGGCGCCCTGTTTTTTAACATAATACTCAAAAAAGGCTGCTAATTCATACTCGTATGTACCTGGTTTGATCATGGCCTGCATTTCCATAACACCTTGTCTGGTCATGGCATTGGCTCTGATAATAGCGCTGATTTCTTCCGGCGTTTTGATCAGTCGCATTGCTGCTAAAATGGGGTGCAGGTCTTTTAATTCACACTGTGTTAAGGTTTTTTTAAGCTCCTGATCTTCGGTTTTAAAGCTTTGGTGTTTAGGGCATTTAAAATCAAAATACAAGGTCTGGCAGGCTGAAATCCGGGCAATCTGTTGGGACAGATCTTTAATGAAATATACTTCATCTATTCCCGAAACTGCTTTTGCCGCTTCTAGACTGATCTTTTTACCCACCCATTTTTCTCTAAGCGGATCCGCTTCTTCGATAAAGAGGTGCCAGGACAGATCCCCATGATGATCTTTAATCGCCAGCAACACTAACTCAGGCTCGCGAATCCCGGTTAGATAATAAAAATTATTGCTGGCAAAAAAAGGATAATTGGCATCCTCGGTCATTGCGATTTCCCGGCCTGAAAATAAAATCGCCAGGCTGTTAATTTCCAATTGTTCTGCCAGTTTTTTTCTGTTTTCTGTATAAAAACGCTGTGATAGTGCCATTACTACTCCTGTTTTCTAAAATAAAGACAGTCCACCTGCCACCAATGCGGTGACAATCAATCCTGCCGTTGCTGAACCCAGAGCAACTGAGATCATACTATGTTTAAAGTCCAGTCCGATTAGCGAGGCGGCCAGACACCCCGTCCAGACTCCTGTTCCCGGTAAGGGAATGGCAACGAAAATAAATAAGCCCCAAGACTCATAGCGGGTCAGTTTATCGGACTTTTTCATTCCTTTGGCAATAATCCAGTTGGCCATCTTCCCGAATACTTTTGTACCCGACATCCATTTCAAAATGGCCGGAACAAACATCAAGATAAACGGCGCTGGAATAAGACTCCCCAATAAACCTAACAGAAAGGCTTGCAGATAGGACATCTCATAAACCAGAATAGCCAGCGGAATCGCACCTCTTAGTTCGACTACGGGAATCGCTGAAACAACCATGATCTCCAGCCAATCTGGTAGGAATGCCAAAAAATTAATAATTGCCTGTTGCATCTAAACAAATCTCCTTTAAATATTTCCTATTAAGTGTTAAAATGACTATAACATGCCATTAAGAGTATATTGTACCTTTTATGAACGATTATTTCAAGCGTCGATTAAAGGTCGTGTTTACTTCGGCATCACAATAATCACAGGAGAACTCTATGAAAAAAATTCTTGGCCCCCTACGCCGGGGGGTCGAAAAATATCAAATGATCAAGCCCGGTGACCGCATTGCCATTGGTCTGTCCGGTGGTAAAGACAGTACTGCCCTGCTTGTTGCGATGAAGCGTTTTCAGTACTTTTCCCCAACCCCTTTTGAGCTGGAGGGCATTACCCTGGATATGGGCTTTGGCGGCATGGATTTCACCCCTTTGGTTGATTTGTGCGCCCAGCTGGATATCCCCTATACCATCAAAAAAACCGCCATCGGGCCGATCGTTTTTGAAGAACGACAGGAAAAAAGTCCTTGTTCAATGTGTGCGCGAATGAAACGTGGCGCCCTCCATGATCTGGCGATAGCTCGGGGCTGTCGAACCATTGCCCTGGGCCACCATGCTGATGATGCCATCGAGACCTTTTTTCTCAGCCTCTTTTATGAAGGCCGAATCAACACCTTTTCGCCACTGACTTATCTGGATCGAAAAGACATCACTCTGATTCGTCCCTTAATTTTTGTTAAGGAACGCGACATCCTTGGCGACCCGGAAATAAAAGAACTGCCGGTGATCAAAAGCACCTGTCCGGTTGATGGCTATACCAAACGGGAAGAGATCAAAAAGATGATAAAAAATCTCCGCAAAACCATCCCCGATCTGGATGATCGGGTTTTAGGCGCCATCCAAAACAAGGAACAATTGAATCTGTGGTTTTAAACCATAATTATTATTTTTATTATAGTAACTTAAGAAAGCAGGTACGAAAATGAATGAAAAAATACTCGTTGTCGATGATGAAGC
>CAZEBY010000046.1:0-20567 GCA_964510565.1 uncultured Lachnospiraceae bacterium
AAAAAACACCGTTAAAAACGATGTTAATTTTAAAGCATCTGTAGTACCGAAAATTGTTACATCATGTTGTCTGCATCGGGGCGAACATGGCGATAGCCTGTCCGATCCTTCGCGAAGGCAACGAGCCAATCATAAGCTTGCTTATAGTTGGCGACTGCCCGCGACCAATGCGAAAAGAGCGCAGCGGATTTTGCATGGCGCAGCAGACAACAGATTAACAATTGGTCGGTACGGTAGTTCAGCGATAACCTGATTAATCCAAAGCCACATTGATTTCAATCTTGATGCCGTCGACATCAAATTCGACACACATGACCTGATCCTTGCTCATACTCAGCTCAATGCTTTCACCAGTCAACATGGTCGGCGGCGAAATGTCGACCACAATATTATCATTAGAAAAATTAATCGCGGCATTGGCCGTCAACATATTAGACAGCTCCGAAATGGCGCTCTTTGCCATATCATCGAGTTCCTCTACCGGCATCCCCATCATCATGATTGAGGCAATCTGTTTCGCCCCTTCGGTGTCAATGGCGTAGGCCACATTGCCCTTTTTATCACCAACAATTCCCAAGGTTAAAACAATCCCACTGGCCACAATTTTTTTTGGTTTTTCGCTTTGCTCTTTTAAATTAATGCTTTCAAACCCCAGCTGTGGTAACACATCGGTGATTGACGCGATAAAAGGATTGATAATTGCTACATCCATTCGACCGCCCCCTTTTGAAAGCCGACATTCATAAAGACATCCCCCAGATCGGTTTTGATCGCAAAGGATTCACTCATCAGATCACCGATTGAAATGGTGATGTCTTTACCCCGGAACACCGTCGGCGGTGAAACCCGGAGGCCAAAGGATCGATTGAGTCCGTTTAAGAGGGAACAGGCATTCCCGCCAATAACATTGGTAAATTCGCTTAAAAAATTAATGGCATCTTCAATCTGCTGGCCATCGTCCTGTAATATTTTCCGGGTCATCCCCAGGGCTGTCTCTTCAGACATATCCATAATCAACCGGCCATCATGGCGACCAATGATCCCAATGGCCACCGATATCCCCGATGAAGTCGTCGTCATCGGATGATCATTAATTTTATCGACTGCCACTTCCCCACCGATTTCCCGTTTCAAAAAACTGAAAATCGATTCTTTAAAGGCTTCTTCAAAATTTTTCTTTAACATCCCGAAAAGCTCTTCACCTTCAAAAAGCCGTTCAATGGCAGAATCCAGGTCTGTCTGATCGACTGGTTTCTGCAGATAGCCTTTGATCCCAACCTTTCGAGCCTGCTGGATGATTTCTTCATCCATCATCGCGCTGATGGCTAGGATTTTCGTATCCTGAAGATGTTTTAAGATCTCTTTTGAACATTCGATTCCATCGCCATCCGGCAAGGTCATATCCATTGTAATCAGATCTGGTTTGAGATCCTGAGCTTTCTGAATTGCTTCTTTCATATTCAGGGCGGTTCCAATAATCTCCAGCCCATCCTTTTGCAGCATCCGTTTGAGCACTGCGATTGAAAAAGTCGAATCATCTACGATTAACACTCTAATATTTTCCATAAATCTACCACCTTCTATTATAGAATCGAAAAAATACCTATTTACTAATTTTAATGGTTATCACAAGCATTCGTCAAGTTATTTAATCCGTAATTAATCATTTAATACCCCAATCGTATTTTAATATGCAAGCCTCAGCGATTATCTTTTTTCTTGCTTTTGGCATAAAACCGATCACGCTCTTTTTTACCACCAGTGTTTTTACCAAAGCTGCTACCGCTGCCGCGATGATTCCGGGACGTCGTAACCGGCTGTGTCGCTGACCGTCGGGATGCAGAGACCGGCAGCTCTGCCGGCACCTCCACGAGCAGAAAGGGGTGAACCTCCACCACTGGAATTGATTTTGATGTCAGTTTTTCGATACCGGCCAGTAAGGACATTTCTTCCTGATCGCAAAAGGCAATGGCAATCCCCCCCAGACCCGCTCGACCGGTTCGACCGATCCGATGGACATAGGTTTCCGGCACTTCTGGCAGATCATAATTAAAAACATGTGACAACTCGTCAATATCGATTCCCCGGGCAGCAATATCCGTAGCCACCAGAACCCGGGTTTTTCGCTCCTTAAAGTTGTTCAAGGCCAGTTGTCTGGCATTTTGAGATTTGTTGCCATGGATGGCCTGGGCTTTGTACCCGGATCGCTCCAGATGCTTGACAATCTTGTCCGCTCCATGTTTGGTTCGGGAAAAAACCAGGGCCGAAACGATTTCCTCGTTTTTTAACAAATAGACCAGCAGCTTGATCTTATTGGCTTTATTGACATAATAAACATTCTGCTCAATCACATCAACGGTGGATGACACCGGAGTAATCGTGACCTTGACCGGATTATCGAGCATTGAATCTGCCAGCTTGGCGATTTCCGTCGGCATCGTTGCCGAAAACAGCATATTCTGACGCTCTACCGGCATATGTTTGATGATTTTCCGGACCTCCTGGAGCATTCCCATATCCAGCATCATATCCGCCTCATCGAGAACAAAGGACTCGATCTGATTCAGCCGGATGTATTTCTGATTGATCAAATCCAGCAACCGTCCCGGGGTCGCAACCAGAATATCAACCCCCGCGCCCAGAGCTTTAGTCTGGGGATTCTGGGATACGCCGCCATAAATAACCAGGGTTTTAAGCCCCAAAAACTTACCATAGGCTTTAAAGGAATCACTGATCTGCAGCGCCAGCTCCCGTGTCGGTGCCAGCACCAACGCTTTGATCGGGCGATTGCCCTTGTGATTGCGCTGCTGATAGGAAAGCTTCTGTAAAATCGGGATTGCAAAGGCGGCAGTTTTGCCGGTGCCGGTCTGGGCACATCCCAATAAATCCCGACCTTCCAGCAACGGCGGAATCGCCTTCTCCTGAATTGGGGTGGCCTCTTTATATCCTTCTACTTTTAAAGCCTTCTGAATCGGTTCAATTATATCTAAATTTTTAAATTGCAATAGGTTCTCCTTTAATTGTCAATACTGCGCGGGCAATCCTAATTGATTCACCCCGATCATAAATAAAGAACGCCATCAGCGTTCTTTAGACTGTAGACATTCAGATAATGCAGTACCGACAATTGTTAGATCATGTTGTATGCATCAA
Source organism: uncultured Lachnospiraceae bacterium (assembly GCA_964510565.1). GTDB lineage: Bacteria > Bacillota > Clostridia > Eubacteriales > Eubacteriaceae > Acetobacterium. The sequence goes on from CAZEBY010000046.1 coordinate 3,154, forward strand.
GGCGGACACGGCGATAGCCTGTCCGAGCTTGCAGCATACAACAGATTAACAATTGATCGGTACGGTAAATGTCAACAACCTTAAGAATACCCTCAGCGTTCTTTAGAAAATTGCTTTACTTGTCGAAGAAGCCGCCTCGTTTGGTCGTTTTAAAGGCTTTTCGCTGACTGACTCTGGCTTGACTCGCTTTGTCAGTCTTGTTTCCCTGCTGGGCACTCTGCTTCTTCTTCGCTTCAATAATTTTTTTCATCGCTTCAATGTTGTTTGTCGACATAAAACCTCTCGTTTCCCTGGTCGCTAACGACAATCTCAGTGAATTATCGCTAGTCAGGTTTCAGCACTAAATCTATGACAGGATAAAAAAAAACTTATGCCGTTTTCAGGCATAAGTTTAAATGTTCTTGTTAATTAGATAACTTGAATATTTTCGGCTTGTGGGCCTTTAGGTCCTTGAGTGATTTCAAAAGAAACTTCTTGACCTTCTTCTAATGTTTTATAACCGCCAGATTGGATTTGTGAAAAATGTGCAAATACATCTTTACCATCTTCTCCCGTAATAAAACCATATCCTTTTTCTGAGTTAAACCATTTTACTGTACCATTCATCATGTGTACCTCCTAATTTTATTCCCTAAATCCTGGTAATACGGATAACAACTACATTTCTAAATTAGGATAATACTGTAAAGCATAGTACCAATTAAAAATAATACTGTTAAATTCATTTACTGTAAATTTAAGTTCTTGTCTATCATAACACGAACCAATCAATTAAGCAAACTTTTAAATAATTATTTTCATACTATCTTAAGACTCTTAATTTAACTCCCAATTGTTCCACTATTTTTTCATCGAAATGATGGAAAACCGTTCTATAAAATGTTACAATAAAATATCTATTTCTAAAAATATATTGACTGACATTAACAGCCCAATGCTTTTAAATATAGGTGCGTTTAGCTATTATTTTTCTTAGGAGGTTTCATATGCGTTTAGTTACTCGTTCAGATTTCGACGGTTTAATCTGCGGTATGCTGTTAAAAGAAGCTGGCATCATTAACGACTGGATTTTTGTACATCCCAAAGACCTGCAGGACGGGCTCTTTTCCCCCACAGAAAATGATGTGCTGGCCAATGTTCCCTATGTGCCCGGTTGTGGGATGTGGTTTGATCACCATTCATCCGAGCAGGATCGAATGGGGTGGCATCCCGGTGTCGCCGGCGAAAGTCGCCTGGCCCCATCAGCTGCCCGGATCATCTATGAATATTACGGCGGTGCCGAAAAATTCCCCCTTTATCAAGATATGATTGTCTCCGTCGATAAGGTAGATTCCGGAAATCTAACCAGGGAAGAGATTTTAAGTCCCACGGGCTGGATATTGCTGGGCTTTATTTCCGACCCCCGCACCGGACTGGGCCGCTTCCGCGATTTTAGAATCAGCAATTACCAGTTAATGGAAGAATTGATCAACCTCTTTCGTAATCTGTCGATTGAAGAAATTCTTCAATTGCCGGACGTACAGGAACGGGTTGGACTCTACAACGATCAGGCCCGACTCTTTACCGAGATGGTTCATGCCCATACCCGGATCGACGGCAATGTGATTGTTACCGATTTGCGCAACGTAGAAACCATTTACACTGGCAACCGTTTTATGATTTACAGCCTCTATCCCGACCAGAACGTCAGCCTCTGGATTGTCGACGGCAAACAAAAACAGAATGTTTCGATTGCCTGCGGCTACAGTATCTTAAACCGCAGCTGTACCGCAGACATCGGCAAGCTGATGCTCAAATACGGCGGCGGCGGTCATCACATGGTCGGCACCTGCCAGGTCCCCTACGCGGATGCGGACACCACCATCACCGCCATCGTTAACGTGCTCAAGGGTGCGTAAAAAAGTGCAACCGATACTGATTGCGCTTCTGAACAAAGAAAAACCCGATTACAAGCAGGCAAAGCTGTAATCGGGTTTTAATATTGCTGGAAAATGTCAAAAAAAAGGCCAGGTTTCCTGACCTTTGTCTTCAGTCTGTCCGTTTGATAATATCAAACTCTTTCTCTCACGGAATCCCTTATTCCCCTAACAGATATGTCAGAGTGAATAAACTATCGGTTATGTTTACATTTTCCACAACAACATCACTGGGCACGTCCAAATCCAACGGGCTAAAATTCAGAATACCTTTAACACCTAATCCCGTTACCTGAGTTGCCACTTTCTGTCCAACTTCCCGGGGTACGCACAAAATGGCGATGTCAATTTCATTTGCTTTGATAAATTCATCAAGTTCGTCCATATGTTTTACTACCACGCTGCCAACAACAGTACCGACTGTTAATGGATCAACATCAAAGACACCTTTCAGAATGACACCTTCCCGCTTAAACCGTTCGTAGTTTGCAATGGCATGACCCATATTACCGCCGCCGATAATAATGCAATTATATTCACTATCAAGACCAAGAATCTCCTTGATAGCCTCCTTTAATTCCCCGACATTATAACCGTAACCCTGTTGGCCATAACCGCCGAAAGAATTTAAATCCTGTCGAATTTGAGAAGCTGTCAGTCCCATTAAACTTGCCAATTCCCGGGATGATATTTTTTCGATATCATTGAGTTGTAAATCACTTAAATATTGATAATATTTCGGTAACCGTTTCACAACGGTCATTGATACTTTTTTTGAGAAGCGATGCATGATAACTTCTCCTTTCTTTTCGGATAATCAACTAATTATATCAATATGAACCAATTACGTCAAATTATTCATTTTAATTTGCGGTTTTTTTTGATAGAATAGTAAAAGTTAACCTCAATAACTGAACAAAAACGAAAACAGGTGAAATAATGTTAATCAATATAGAAAATTTGCATTTTAGCTATGGCATCCATGAAATTTTTAATGAACTGAATCTATCCATTAATGAAAAAAAACAAATTGGTCTTGTTGGCCGTAATGGTACCGGTAAATCAACCCTTCTCAGGCTGATTACTGGTGAACTGGTTCCTGACATTGGGCGTATCAGCAAGAAAAACGGATTGAGCATCAGCTATTTATCCCAGGAGTCCAATATCGCTGAAAACACCACCCTGCTTGAAATGCTCACCGATGTTTTTAGGCCGCTGATCGAGATGGAAAAGCAGATTAAGCTAATCGGCGATAAGATTGCAAAATCTTCCGGTGAGGATCAGGAAAAATTAATGCTCGAGTTTGGTGAGCTTCAGGAGCGCTTTGCAGAAAGACATGGCTATGAATATCCCAGCCGAATCCGCGGGATCATCAATGGTCTCGGTTTTAAACCGGAAGATCAGAACAAAGCCTTCGCCATGCTCAGTGGTGGTGAAAAAACCCGAGCCACACTGGGTCAGATTCTCCTTCAGGAACCAGAACTGCTCCTTCTGGACGAGCCCACCAACTACCTGGATATTGATGCCCTCCAGTGGCTCGAACAATATCTGAAGAATTACCCCGGTACCTTTATTATCGTTTCCCATGACCGCTATTTCCTTGACAAGGTCTGTACTTCAATCATCGAGGTAACCCAGAAGAACATTAAAGAATACCATGGTAATTATACCCAATACGCAGTCAAAAAACGCCAGGATGTGATCGAACAAAACCATCAGTATCAGCAACAGCTCAAAGAGATCAAACATCAACAGGAAGTCATCAACCGTTTCCGGGCCTATAACTCCATTAAAAGCTCAAAACGGGCTTCCAGCCGTGAAAAAGCCCTCAGCAAGATTGAATTGCTGGACAAGGTCGAAACCGCTCATCACAGTCATTTCAGTTTTGTCCCCCGGGTTAAAAGTGGCAATGACGTTTTATCCGTAACCGGGCTCAAAAAATCCTTTGGCGATCGCCTCCTTTTTCAGAATATGAATTTTGAAATCCACCGGGGTGATAAAATCGGTATCATCGGGCCTAATGGCGCCGGTAAAACCACGCTGTTACGGATTTTACTTAAAAAATTAGCTGCTGATGCCGGTGAAATCAGGTGGGGTCAAAAAGTTCATATTGGCTATTTTGATCAGGAACATCAGGATCTGAAGAAATTCTACAATGAAAATCTGCTGGAAGCCCTTTGGGATATTGATTCAAAGCTGACCGAAGGAGAACTGCGAAATATTCTGGCAGCCTTTTTATTTGTTGGCGATGAGGTCTTTAAACCGATCAACACCCTGTCAGGCGGTGAAAAAGCCCGTTTGCTGCTGGCCCGACTGATGATTTCCCAGTCTAATTTTCTGCTGATGGATGAACCAACCAACCATATTGACATGGAAACAAAAGAAATTCTCGAAAGTGCCTTGAGTCAATATGAAGGTACGCTGTTGTATATCTCCCATGACCGCTATTTTTTGAACCGGATCTCAACCCTGATCTACCAGTTCTCCGCTGATGGCATGGAAATCCATCTGGGCAACTATGATGATTATTTAAAACACAAAGCTGATGCCTCCGCCCGGGACGCTGTGCTGGCAGAAGAAAACAAGACACTAGTAACCAAAACTCAACAAAAATTCGATCGCAAGAAGCAAAAAGAAGCGGAAGCCAAAATTCGACTTTTAAAAAAACAAGTCAAAGAAATTGAAGAAAATATTCTGCTGACCGAACAAAAAATTGAGTCCATTGAAGCTATCATGTGTGCACCTGATTTTTACGATAACCTGACCCTGGCATCTGAAATCAATCTGTCGTATGAAGCACTCAAACAGCAATTATCTGAGTTAACGGATTCCTGGGAAGTCGCCTTACTGGTTCTGGAAACCGAGTAACGATCATTAAATAAAGCAATAATAAATTATTGGAGGAAGAAATGGAACTGACAACAAATGAAAAAAAAGTGTTAAATACCCTGTTTAAAGATGTGAAGGGAACCACCCGCAACACCATGCTGATTGCCCTTTATGCCGCCAAACCAATCGATGACGAATCTCCGGATGCTCAGGCGATGATCACCCTGATCAATGGTCTGATTATCAAACTGGCAGAACTGGAACAACCAGAAATGGAAGTTCTTTTCGCTGGTATCCCCTACGATATTGACTGAACTGTTCAAAAACCTCAAAAAAAGGCAGCCTCACAGGAGACTGCCTTTTTGATTTCTTAGATTTATTTATCTTCGTTTTTCCAACTTATGCAGCCTGAGGCTTACATCATTGGCATTCCGCCCATACCGCCTGGCATTCCGCCCATACCGGCATCGTCGCTAGGAAGATCAGCAACTGCTACTTCAGTGGTTAAGAACATGGCTGAAACACTGGCGGCATTTTGAATTGCTGAACGGGTCACCTTAGTTGGGTCAATGATCCCAGCCTGGAACATATCCACGAATTCGCCTTTAGCCGCGTCATAACCAACACCAACAGCTTTACCAGCCATTTGCGAAACAATAACCGAACCTTCAAGGCCGGCATTTTCGGCAATTTGTCGCATTGGTTCTTCAATCGCCCGACGAATAATGTAAGCGCCGGTTTTTTCATCGCCTTCCAGGGTTTCGATTAAAGCGTCAACCTTTGGAATCGCATTGATATAAGCGGTACCACCACCAGATACAACGCCTTCTTCAACCGCTGCCCGAGTCGCATTTAAAGCATCTTCGATACGGTATTTGATTTCTTTCAGTTCGGTTTCAGTGGCTGCACCAACCTGGATAACAGCTACGCCGCCGGATAATTTAGCCAAACGTTCCTGTAATTTTTCTTTATCATATTCAGAAGAAGTTTCCGGAATCTGCGCTTTGATCTGACGGATTCGTTCTTCAACAGCCTCTTTGTTTCCGCTGCCTTCAACAATAATGGTATCTTCTTTGTCAACTTTTACCTGACGGGCACGGCCTAATTGTTCGATGGTTGTGGTTTTTAATTCTAAGCCTAATTCATCAGAGATCACTTCTCCGCCGGTTAATGCGGCAATATCAGCCAGCATTGCTTTACGTCGATCGCCAAAGCCTGGGGCTTTAACAGCGACACAGTTAAAGGTTCCGCGTAATTTATTAACAACCAGAGTTGCCAGTGCTTCGCCTTCAACATCTTCAGCAATGATTAACAGTTTGCTGCCGGTTTGAACGATTTGTTCTAAAACGGGTAAGATTTCCTGGATGTTGGAGATTTTTTTGTCAGTGATTAAAATATAGGGATTATCCAGGATCGCAACCATTTTCTCGGTATCCGTGACCATATAAGCGGATAAGTAGCCACGGTCAAATTGCATCCCTTCGGTAAATTCAAGTTCAGTACCCATCCCTTTGCCTTCTTCAACCGTGATAACGCCGTCATCACCGACTTTATCCATCGCTTCAGAAATCAGTTTGCCGATTTCTGCATCAGCTGCTGAAATGGATGCAACTTGGGCGATTGCTTCTTTGCTTTCGATTTTTTTGCTGTTCGCTTTTAATTCTTCGACAACTGTGGCAACTGCTTTTTCAATCCCTTTTTTGAGTACCATTGGATTGGCACCAGCAACAACGTTACGATTTCCTTCACGGACAATCGCCTGAGCCAATAAGGTTGCGGTGGTTGTTCCATCACCAGCGACGTCGTTTGTTTTAGTCGCAACTTCTTTAACCAGCTGAGCCCCCATATTTTCAAAAGCATCTTCCAGCTCAATTTCTTTGGCAATGGTTACCCCATCATTGGTGATGGTTGGTGAACCGTATGATTTAGCTAAAATAACATTTCTTCCTTTTGGTCCTAATGTCACCTTAACAGTATTTGCTAATTTATCTACACCAGTGATCAGTGATGCTCTGGCGTCTTCACGAAATTTAATCTCTTTAGCCATATTATTTTCCTCCTGTTTTTCTAAATTTTATTATTCTACGACTGCTAAAATATCAGCCTGACGGATGATTAAAAACTCTTCATCGCCAATTTTTACTTCATTGCCGGAATATTTGGAATAAATAACTTCATCATCTACCTTAACATCCAATGGCACTATTTTGCCATCGATAATTTGTCCGTTTCCGACTGCAATTACCTTACCTTGTTGTGGCTTTTCCTGGGCAGATCCTGGTAAAACAATTCCACCTAAAGTTGTAACTTCTTCTGCTTTGACTTTGATTACTACTTTGTCACCTAAAGGTCTTAAACTCATTTTTTCCTCCATTTGATTATATTGGGTACGCGGTACCTTTTATTTGATTTATTAGCACTCATTCATCCTGAGTGCTAATAGTATTTTAAATGATTTGTTGATTGATTGCAAGTTTTTTTTCCCTTTTTAATCATCTTAAATTTTTTTAAGATTGTTTTAATTTTTAATGAGGGGACAAATCGCCTTATATAAATACGTTTACCCTTTTATTTTAGACCGGATCCCCCCTGCTACTTTACGATCGGGTACCGATTTTCAGGCCTGGAATACCATTTAGACTCAAGTCGCTTTCTTCCCCATTAATATAGTTGTAATAAGCCATCGAACCAATCATGGCAGCATTGTCGGTACAAAGAATCGGATCAGGATAATATAAAGACATCCCTGCCTCGGCAGCTGCTTCTGCCATCATTTTTCGCAACAACGAATTACAAGAAACGCCACCAGCCATACAGATGGTCTTCATACCAATACTCTTGGCGCAGGCAATGGTTTTACTCACCAGCACTTCGATAACCGCCAATTGAAAAGACGCGGCCACATCATCGGGATTGACCACTTCATTCTTCATTTTTTTTCCGTTAAGATAATTGAGCACCGCCGATTTTAAGCCACTGAAGCTAAAATCATACTGGGTTTTATCCAGCATCACCCTGGGAAAAGAAATGGCGTCAGGATTACCTTTTTTGGCCGCCGAATCAATGGCCGGCCCGCCAGGATATCCCAAGCCCAAAACCCGGGAAATTTTGTCAAAGGCTTCTCCCGCGGCATCATCGATGGTTCGGCCCAGTACCTTGAAGGTCTGGTAATCTTCCACCAGCACCAGATGACTGTGGCCACCGGATACCACCAATGTCAAAAATGGCGGTTCCAACTCCGGAAACTGTAAAAAATTAGCGGCGATATGGCCTTCAATGTGGTGTACGCCGATTAACGGTTTCCCGAGACTGTAAGCCATCGCTTTGGCGGTTGAGAGCCCAATTAGTAGTGCCCCCACCAAACCCGGTCCGTTGGTTACAGCAATGGCGTCCATCTCGGCCAGAGAAAGCTGGCTTTCGGCCAGGGCTTCGTCGATAATGTAGGGCAGTTTGGTGACATGGTTGCGGGAGGCTATCTCCGGTACCACACCGCCATATTTCTGATGAATATCAATCTGGGAATAAATCCGGTTGGTCAATATTTTCCGGCCATCTTCGACAATGGCCACCGATGTTTCGTCACAGGATGTCTCAATACTTAGAATTTTCATGTTTACCTCGATTAGAATTACTCGTTATTTATTTTAGATTTTTTCTTTTCATTTTTCAAAACCAGCCCCGTTCCCAGAGTGATGAGTCCTATGGGCACCAGAATATAGATGACCATCCGGCCGATCATGGCAAAAAAGAAGGGCTCGGGGACAATCCAGATCAGTCGGTCGGTGGAGGGGTCCATGATCCATAAGTCATTGACAAAAAATAGCTGATGGAAAAGAATGAAGGTGTTATCGAAATTAAAAATAAAACTCGCACCAACAACCAGCAAGATCACCATAAACGTGGCCGATCCATAGAACAAGGCCTTGATGATGGCCTGGTGATCGTATTTTAACAGCACCAGAAAAGCGATCAGCGCCAGAATCAGAGCGGCGTCACGAATGCCGAGAAAGAAAAGCAACAAGTTTCTGACATCATCCATATGGGTAATTTCTTTGTTATTAAAAATCGAAATGCTATCGGAAACGTTTTTGGCACTTCCTATTGCTAAACGGGCCTGGATGTCAAAATCCTGCCGGTCGCCCTTGAGATAGCTGATCATTTCATCCACTACCAGCTCCATATCCGGGGGATAGATACCAGTATTCTCAGTAACCTGATTTTTTTCCATCTGATCCATATAAAACGCTTTGTCAAACACCGCCACTTCAATGCCACTGATAAAAACAATGACCGGAAAAAGGATTCCCAGCAACACTGTAACTATTTTGATGGTTTTATTCAAGTTCGTACCTCCACATGATGATGGCATCCATTCCCGCGCCATAGTAATCTTTGCGTCGGCCTTCCCGGGTAAACTGGTTTTTCAGATAAAAATTTATAGCCGGCTGATTATCCGCCCTGACCTCCAGGGTCATCGCCACACAGCCTTTATCCAGTGCCAGGGACAGCATTGCATTGATAATATTTTGCCCCACCCCGGTCTGGCGATAGTCTGCCAACACTGCAATGTTGGTAATATGCGCTTCATCTATCACCTGCCAGAAACCGCCAAAACCAATAATTTCGCCAGCTGCTTCGGCGACAATATAATTGGAGAGGATGTTTTTTGTTTCCGCCTCGTAGGAATCCTCGGACCAATTATGTGAAAAACAGGCCTGATCCACCTTAAAAACGCCGGGGACATCCCGGGACTCCATCAGTCGATAATGGACCATCATTTTTTGTGCTCTTCGGCGTAGGAAGGCCGGATATAAAAGGGTTCCACTTCCCGATAATGGCTGGTCTCCCCCTTTAAGGCCCGCTTAAGGACCAGGGCAGCGGCTGACGAGGCGCGGTTCATATTGAGATAATTTGGAACGATCCGGGCGGTCGGGAGCGCTTCTTGCAGGATTTGTGAAAAACGTGGCAAGCCATCGCCTAAAAAATAGATGGTCTCATTTCGCCCTTTTAAAAAAGTAATCAGTTCATCAATTTCCATTACCGCATCAGCCAGATCCCGAACCAGTTGGCCGTCTTCAAAATGAAAAACACCCGTATAGGTCTGATTACGCTGGGCATCCAGAACCGGGCAGATCAGGCCCTCCGCAAAGGGAATATTCATCGACAGGCTTTCCAGGGTGGATACTCCGACCACCGGTTTATTCAGAGCCTGGGCGAATCCCTTGACGCTCGCCATGCCAATGCGCAACCCGGTGAACGAACCGGGACCGGAAACAATGCCGAAAACATCAATGTCCTGAATCGAAAGACCCCCATCACTGAGCAAATGATCGATGGCAATCATCAGTTTTTCGGAGTGTTTTTTTTGATGATTGATAATCATTTCGCCGACTAGTTTTTCTTCATTTAATATGGCAACCGTTGCCACAATAGTGGATGTATCAATGGTGAGTGTATTCATCTTTTGCTTTCCTTCTTAATTATTATTTGCTGAACTATTTTAAAATAATACCCCAGCCCGACAAAGAGAAGGTACCGATTATCGATTGTAACTAATCGGTACTCTTTCTTCTTAATCATCTTACTTCTTTTTTAGCTTTGCCAGTGCTTTGAGATCCCGATCGATATCCTTAAGCTTTTCATCGGAGAAAAAGTCATCGGGCAATAATTTTTGAGCCTTATCAAAGCAAATCCCCATTTTGATAGCCATTTGCAGATAGTCACTTTCAAAGGTTTCATCGCCAAAATAATTTCTGAGAATCTTCATGACATCCTCATCCTCGACCAGATCCCGGACTTTGGAGTGAATACAGAGGTATTCTTCCTCATTACCGCCGAAAAGACTTTTGAAAAATCCTTTTTTCTTCTCAGTACAATTAACCAGTTTTTCAAAGGTAATCCCTTCCAGGGGTTGATCGGAATTGACCAGTTCGATAATCTTATCAATACATTCTTCGGTGAAGATGCCATTGGAAAACTCAACCAACTTTCGCAACGGGGTGTTGGCCAGCATCGTCATAAAAAAGTCATCTTCTCTGGTCTGGTCATCCCCCATGATCTCTTCAAACCCCGAGAGCAGCAGTTTTAAGATCGTCTGTCCCCGCTCGGTTTTTTCAAAATCGCTGAGATAGGATAACGGGTTGATCGGATGGATCAGATCTTTTATAATCTGAACCGGATAGACAATCGGCAAATCCCGGCTGGATGAGCCGATATAGATCTGGTGACTGCCCGACTCATGCTCCCAGGATTTGGTGGTGGGATTGTAATAGCAAAAATCACGGAGTCCCAGCTCAAAGCTGACCTCAGCCGATCGCCCTGCTGGGATGAAGACTTTTTTAAAACCCCGGAGTTCCCGTAGTGGCCGCAGGATGGCGGTATCTGATTTACCCGTGTATAGCTGAACAATTTCTTTGCCATTCATTACGCCGGTATTGGTAATACGACATCTAACAGTAACCTTTTTATCGGCATCAAGTGTTAACGCTGGTTCTTCAATCGGTTCATAATTAAAATCGGTATAACTGAGCCCAAATCCAAAAGGAAAGCGGACCTTCTTTTTCGTAAAGTCGTAATAGCGGTAACCGACAAAAATACTTTCGCCGTAAACCACCTCATCATGGATTCCCGGAAAATTAATATAAGCCGGAGTGTCTTCCAACCGCATCGGAATGGTTTCCGCCAGTTTACCACAGAAATTATTTTCGCCCAATAAGAGCTTGGCAATGGCATCGCCGCCCGCCTGACCACCTAAAAACATCTCGACGATAGCCTTGGGCTGGTGTTCCCAGCTCATATCCACGACACCGCCATTCTGAACAATCACCACGGTTTCGGGTTGAACCTTGCAGATCTTGCGAATCAGGGCAATCTGTTTTTGGGGTAGATACAAGTGAGTCCGGTCATAACCTTCCGACTCATCGTGATCCGGCAAGCCCACAAATAACAAGGCCATTTCGGAGTTTTTTGCGACCTCCACCGCCTGCTCGGCCAGATGGATCTGCTCCACCACCTCATCATGAATATAACCCTGATGGGGGAACAGCTGGATTTCGTCGCCAACCAATTTTTTAATCCGTTCATAGGGTGAATCAATATGGTAGGGATTTATTTTTGAACTGCCACTGCCCTGATAGCGGGGATCAAAGGCCATGCTTCCGATAATTGCCAGCTTCTTGATTTTCCGCTTATCAATGGGCAGAATGTGATCCTTATTTTTAAGCAGCACCATGCTTTCAAGCGCTGCCAGTTGGGCGATTTTGTGATGCCCCAGAGCTTCGATTTCCTGACTGGTGGCAAAGTTGCGGCGGTTCTCTCTGGCCTGAAATGAAAATCGGATCAAACGCTCAACCATTTCATTTAAAAGCGTAACTTTTAACTTGCCTTCTTTGATCCGATCAAATATTTTCTGATTATTAAGACCCCCATTACCCGGCATTTCCAGATCCATTCCGGCCACGACCCCCTTAACCCGGTCGTAGACGGCCCCCCAGTCAGACATGACGATGCCCTCAAAGCCCCATTCTTTTCTGAGCAACTGGGTCAGAAAATAATTGCTCTGAGAGACAAACTTGCCATTGATGCTATTATAGGAACACATCACCGCCATCGGGTTTCCTTCTTTGACGGCAATCTCGAAGGGTTTTAAATAAATTTCCCGCAGTGCCCGGATATCAATCTTCTCGTCCACGGTCATGCGCCGGGTTTCCTGATTGTTGGCCAGATAATGCTTGACCGTCGTTCCTACGCCATGATCTTTAGCGCCGAGAATAAAACTCTTTCCCAGTCGACCTGATAATAGCGGATCTTCTGAAAAATATTCAAAATTACGTCCGCATAGGGGCGATCGCTTAATATTGATGCCGGGTCCCAAAATTAAATCAACCCCCATCGCCCGGGCTTCCAAGGCAATCGTTCGACCGATAAATTCAAGCAGCCCTTCATCCCAGGAACAGGCAGAGAGCACTGCCGGCGGAAAACAGGTGGCTGGTTTACCTTGGGGAATCCCCAGCGCGCCCTCATTTTCAATCACCCGCATCCCATGGGGGCCGTCAGCCATAAATACCGGCTCGATGCCATATTTAGAATAACCCACAGTTTCCCAGTCGGTTCGGCCGGAACAGAGGGACACCATTTCTTCGAGACTCATATTTCGTCGTATTTTTTTAATTAATCCTTCATCCATGATAAATCATCTCCTTAGTGGATTAACCAAATTGCTGTAATAACCTTTACTTTATTAAAGGGTTAGTTTTATACTATTGATATTATCACTCGTGTTTCTTACTCATTGCCAATGATTTTCTGGCACAGGCGTCAACTGCTGAAATGACAGCGTCTCTGAAGCCTTTTGCTTCCAGCACCCGGACAGCTTCGATGGTGGTGCCCCCGGGGGTGCAGATCTGATCTTTCAGTTTTCCCGGATGTTCGCCGGATTCGAGAACCAGCTTGGCGGCACCGTAAACTGCCTGAGCCGACAGCCGGTAAGCCTGATCCCTAGGAAAACCATGGAGCACCCCGCCATCGGCCATAGCCTCAATCAGCAGCATCGTATAGGCCGGAGCTGAACTAGCGATTCCGGGCACCACGTCCATCAGCTTTTCACTGATGATTTCAGCTTTTCCAAAGCTTTCAAAAATCGTGATAACATCCTGGATATCTTCTGGTGTCATATGTCCATCCGGACACAGGGTCGAATCGGATTCTCCGACAAAGGCCGGAGTACTGGGCTGGGTTCTGATTACTTTAACATCTCTGCCCAAAAATTCCTTAATGTCTTCAAAGCCAACACCGACCGCTATTGAAATGATAATCACCGACGGTTTGATACTCCCGGCAATTTCCTCCAGCACCTTGCCATATAAAAAGGGTTTCACAGCCAAAACCAGATAGTCGGCCTGGGCCGCCACGGCGACATTGGAATTCTGAATATTAACCCCATATTCTGCCCCCACCTGAGCCCTGGCCGCATCAGCGGGATCAAAACATAAAATATTTTCCGGAAGGAATAATTCACCCTTCACCAAACCACCAATCATGGCCTTTGCCATGTTTCCGCACCCAATAAATCCAATATTATTTTTCACGTTAACTCCTCATGCTTATGCTAATCAGCTGCTTGTTAACCGACAGCGAGCGATGTGTTCATCTTAAGATGATACGCATGTTCGCACCAGTCACTACAATACTGATTGATTTTTTTGAACAAAGATTTTCGTGCAACGATTCTTCAATCTTTATACCCTCTATTTTAGACTTTAATTCAACCCAGTGCAAACCTAAAATGGAAAAACCCACTAATTCTTAAATTAATGGGTTGTATCCTCACAAATTACAAACGGTCAATTTTATGACCCGTTCGGATCCGGATGTACTAATTTAATTAAATTTGGCAATATCGCTGCGGTATTGGGCGCCGTCGAAATGGATTTTGTCAATATTGGCATAAACGGTTTTTCGGGCAGCTTCACGGGTTTCGCCCAAGGCAGTGACGCAGAGGACCCGACCACCATTGGTTTGCAGTTCGCCGTTTACCAGCTTGGTTCCAGCGTGAAAGACGACGCAGTCTTTTACATCTTCAATACCGGTGATAACCTTGCCTTTTTCGTAAGAGCCGGGGTAGCCGCCGGAGGCGATGACCACACAAACGGCTTCTTTACTACTCCATTTGATCTCACAATCAGCCAACTTGCCATCAATGACAGCTTCCATGATCTCAACCAGATCCGATTCCAGCCGCATCAGAACACTCTGGGCTTCAGGATCACCAAAGCGGACGTTAAATTCAAGAACCTTCGGGATACCATTATCAATCATCAGGCCAATAAACAGAACACCTTTAAAATCCATCCCATCGGCAATAAAACCATTGATAATCGGATCCAGAATCTCTGCTTTGATGCGCTTGTTCAGGGTTTCATCGGCAAACAGCACATTGGGGGAATAGGTTCCCATGCCGCCGGTATTTAAGCCTTCATCATTGTCATAGGCCCGTTTGTAGTCCTGGGCACTTTCCATCGGGACAATCGTTTTACCATCGACAAAACAGAGCATCGAGGCTTCCTGTCCGGTTAAGAATTCTTCGATAACAACCTTATCGCCAGCTTCGCCGAATTCCCGTTTTTTCATGATCATTTCCATACCGGCTCGGGCATCAGCTTCATTTTCGGGAATCAACACCCCTTTGCCGGCAGCCAAACCATCAGCCTTGATCACCATCGGATAACCATAAACACCCAGGTCTTTGATAATTTCATCAAAATCGGTATATTCTTTATAGGCCGCGGTGGGAATATTATGACGGAATAAAAATTCCTTGGTAAAGGCTTTGCTGCCCTCAAACTGAGCACAATGTTTATTGGGACCAAAGACTTTTAAGCCTTCAGCTTCAAAAGCGTCGACCATCCCCATCACCAGAGGGACTTCGGGACCAACAACGGTCAGGTCTATCTGATGTTCTTTCGCAAAGGCCAAACAGCCGGGAATATCTTCCACCGATAAATCTACACATTCGGCCAGTTCAGCCATGCCACCGTTACCCGGGGCGGCATATATCTTTTTTACCCGGGGGCTTTGGGCCAGCTTCCATGTCAGCACATGTTCCCGGCCACCGGATCCAATCATTAATATTTTCATCTGTCTCTCCTCGTTTTGCTTTCATTTTTTATAACACCTCGTTTTGCTAAGAGAATTGTTCGAATTCAAGGCGGAGACGGTTTTGGCCGACGGGAGCGTATCTATTAATACGTGACCAAGGCCAAAACCGTCTCCAACGCAGAAGTCGGGCAATTATCGACGCAAAACTAGTGTTTGAAGTGGCGCATGCCAGTAAACACCATCGCAATCCCCGCCTCATCACAGGCTTTGATTGAATCCGCATCTTTGCCAGCCCCACCGGGTTGAATGATGGCGGTAATACCAGCAGCCGCAGCCGCTTTGACACTGTCGTCAAAAGGGAAGAAGGCATCAGAGGCCATCACTGCTCCTTTGACATTTTCGCCGGCCTGACGGATGGCGTTTTCGAGGGCACCGACCCGATTAACCTGACCCGGTCCGTTGGCAATCAGACATTTATTTTTAGTTAAACTGATGGCGTTGGATTTAGTGTTTTTAACCGCTTTCCAGGCAAACAGCAATTCAGCCATTTCGGCTTCGCTGGGCTGACGTTTGGTAACGACTTTTAGCTCATCGTACAGCTTGGTATCGCGTTCCTGAACCAGCAGACCACCCATCACTTTTTTGACTTCATAACTGGGTTCGTTGTGGGTGATGTCGGCCAGTTCCAATAACCGTAGGTTTGGTTTTGCAGCCAGAACTGCCAAGGCTTCTGGTGTAAATCCCGGTGCGACAATGACTTCCAGGAAGGTTTCGACCATTTCTTTGGCGGCGACCTCGTCGATTAAGCGATTCGAGGCAATAATACCACCAAAAATCGAAACCGGATCGCTGTCATGAGCTTTTTTATAAGCCATCGCAATTTTTTCATCGCTGGCAATGCCACAGGGATTAGCATGCTTAACCGCAACAATGGTGGGTTCGTCCCCGTATTCTTTTAAGATTTCCAACGCTCCGTTGGTATCGTTGATATTATTATATGAAAGTTCTTTGCCCTGAAGTTGTTTAGCTGTGGTAAGAGAGCCTTTAACCGGAACCACTTCGCCATAGAAAGCGGCTTTTTGATGCGGATTTTCACCATAACGCAGATCCTGTACCTTTTCAAATGTCATCGTGATGGTGTCTTGCAAGACTTCTCCGGCGACTCGTTTTCTTAAGTAATCAGCAATCATCGTGTCATAGTTTGAGGTCGTTTCAAATACTTTTAAGGCCAAGTTATAGCGGGTTTGATAGTTTGTTTGGCCGTTTGCTTCCAGTTCTGCCAGCACCACGGCATAGTCTTCCGGATCGACTACGACAGTTACGTCATTAAAGTTTTTGGCTGCCGAGCGCAACATCGTTGGTCCGCCGATATCGATGTTTTCGACAGCATCTTCGAAGGCAACCCCTTCTTTCAGAATAGTATTCTTAAATGGGTAGAGGTTAATGACCAGCAGATCAATGGGAGTAATCTCAAGCTCTGCCATCTGTTTCTGATGATCGGGATTATTGCGGATACCCAAAATCCCACCGTGGATCTTCGGATGCAGGGTTTTGACCCGTCCGTCCAGACATTCCGGAAAGCCGGTCACTTCGGAAACGCCGGTAATTGTCAATCCCGCTTCTCTCAGGGCTTTGGCGGTTCCCCCGGTCGACAGGATTTCCCATCCCATTGCTGTCAGTTTTTTTGCAAATTCGACAATCCCACGTTTATCCGATACACTTAACAATGCTCTCATTTTATTCCTCCAAATTTGTTACTTAACAAGTTCCCTGCTTAATTATATTTAAATCAATAATTCGACGTTTGGCGATTTTTAACGAGTCGGCCTTCAACCATTAATTGGTCGAGACAAAAAGCCTTTACTGCCTTTGGCAAAAGCTGGTGTTCAATTTTAAGGACTTTTTGTTGGATCGATTCCGGGGTGTCGTCATCAGCAACCATGACCGTTTCCTGCATGATCACCGGCCCACCATCAGCCACCTCGTTGACAAAGTGAACCGTGGCCCCGGTAATCTTGACGCCATAATCGATGACGGCTTGATGAACACGCATCCCATAAAACCCGGCTCCGC
>CAZEBY010000047.1:0-19892 GCA_964510565.1 uncultured Lachnospiraceae bacterium
CCGCTCATCCTCAAACCAGCCGATGACCTCGGCTTTTTCCAGAATCGGAAATTTTGACCGCTTAATCTCATCGTGTTTCCAACCGACTTTTAGCAGCTGTTCATCCGTCACCTGAAAGGCATACCTCAAAATATCATTAAACTGCGTTAAATCCTTGGCTTCCAGCCGCTTTAGATGCAAATCTCTTTTTATCGCTTTATTCATCAGACGCTCCTTAGGGTTCTCATACTATTTTATTTTATACCCGAAATATTAAATTAGACTCAATGTCAACTTATGGTATACTAGAAATATTCGATTAAGCGAGGTATCAATATGCTAAAAGAAAACGACCAGACATTTCTTCAATCCGTTCTGACTTTTTGGGATCATTTAACGCCACAGCAACAGTCCCAGCTGACTGATAACGCCATCCCCATAAAATACCGCCGGGGTGAAAACATCCATCGTGGCGAAAACGATTGTGTCGGGATACTCCTGATCAAAAGCGGTGAATTGCGCACCTATATTTTATCCGAAGACGGCCGGGATATTACCCTTTACCGTCTGGGCCCCGATGAGGTCTGTATCTTATCGGCTTCCTGTATCCTGGAAAATATCACCTTTGATGTCCATATTGATGCCGAAAAAGACTGCGAGATCATTCTGATCAATTCCGCCGTTTTCCAGCAGATCGCCAACGAAAATGTTTACGCTGAGAATTTTTCCTACAAGGCGGCCATTGATCGCTTTTCGGACGTGATGTGGGCGATGCAGCAGATTCTCTTTATGAGTTTCGACAAGCGGCTGACCATCTTCCTGCTGGATGAGGTCGCCCGTACCGGTTCTACTACCATTGTGATGACCCATGAGCAAATTGCCAAATATGTCGGTTCTGCCCGGGAAGTGGTCTCCCGGATGCTGAAATATTTTGAAAATGAAGGTTATGTGCACCTCTCCCGGGGTAAAATTGAAGTGATTGATAAGGTGCAGTTGAAAGAAATCATTTAGCGGCTCATATAGTTAGTACGAAGCGCTAACCAAAAAATTTAAAAGAGCAACTGATTTCTCGGTTGCTCTTTTTGAGGCTATTCAGCCACTAAATCTAAAATATCCGCCTTGGATTTTGCTCCCACGGCTTTTTTGACCACGGCGCCACCCTTGACTACTGCAAGCGTCGGGATACTCATGACCTTGAATTCGGCAGCCAGTTCCTGTTGTTCATCGACGTTTATTTTTCCGACCTTTAAGGTAAAGACCTCATCGGCGATTTCATCGATGATCGGCGACACCATCTTGCAGGGGCCACACCAGGGAGCCCAAAAATCGAGTAATACCGGTTTATCTGAATTGATGACTTCCTGTTGAAAATTATCTTTGGTGATTGTTAATGCACTCATTTTATTATCTCCTTCATGGTTATTTGATTGATTGTCTTTATTATACCCCTTCTGAAATAATTAACTGTAACCAGATCACAAAAGATCGCTTTCTTAAGCTTTACCAAGTCGACTAATGCCCCCGGTGTTTCTGCTTTTTCTTTTCCTGCCGCAGTTCAAACTGCCGTTGCGTTTCTTCCTCGGTTTTCTGATGGTTACAAGCTTTTCGGGTCATCTTTTTGTTTTCCTGTTCGGCCTTGAGCGCCTGTTGAGCCTTGGTGCCAATACTTTTCGCCGTCAACTGGCGATGAATATCCCGCTGCATCCGTTTGGGATTGATCCGTTTTTCCGGCGTTTTTTCATCGCTAATCGGCTGGCTGAATTGGAGCCGGTTATAATGCTTAAGCAGAAAATCATAGATTTCCCCATCCTTCGGTTCTGAGCCAAAAGTCACCTTGGCCACTTTCAGGGTTTCGCCATCTGAGCTCTCAAAGACGCCCACCCAAAAGGGCTCGTCAAAAAAAACCATCAATTTACCAGTTACTTTGTCCATCTTCAATTCCTCCTAAAAATAGTGACAAAGAACGGACAACCTTAGGAGGCAGGTTACTGACAGGATGATCCTGCGTCTGGACTACCAACCAGAACTGTGTTTTTATCTTTGGATATTATTATAACACGTTGGTCGGGTTATCAAACCAACGCATTAAAAAATTTATTGCAAAATTTTATCTCTTTATTTGCCTATAAAAAATCAATCTGCGAATAATCAATGACGCCATCATCGCTGACCATTTTTGCGTCGGCATGAACATATTCAATTTTGCCGACAAACATTTCATGAGAACCGGTAACAATCGAGTCCACGATCGTACACTCTATATTCACCGGACAATCGGAAAGAATTGGCGCGTTGACGAATTTAGCTTCTTCCAGGTTAACCTTCATCACCGCCAGCTTATCTTCATCCCGTTTACTGTGGCTGCCCAGATATTTAAAGGTTTCCTCATAGGCCTGATCGACCAGATTCACCACAAAACAGCCCGATTCTTTAATCAGATGATAAGAATACCGGGAAGGAACAATCCCCACCATGACCATGGGTGGATCAAAACTGCAGTTTCCGCAATAACCCACGGCCAGGGCATTATTTTCCCCATTTAATCCCCGACAGGAGACCAGCACCTTGGCCATTGGATTTAAGCACGACTTCATATTTCCTTTTACTTTGTTCATCATTTTCTCCTCATTTTTATTTTCAAATATTGACCTGACTGCCGGTGGCCAGGTAATTTACCTGATCGCCCAGCATGGTTTTCAGCATTTGATAGGGCTCTGCGCCGGTACAATGACCAGTATAATAAATGGCCCTCGTCTTTTTGAGCTCGTTGCCAATTTCCTCAATCAATGCTTGGGCTTCCGGTTTTTTTCGGGAGCGGTTATACAGATGAAATCCGCCAATGACAACAGTGGGCTGCAGATCATAGTTTAATGCCATATGATCGAGAATATTGACAATGCCCCGATGCGCACAGCCTGCTACCAGCACCAGCTGGTTTTTTTCGCGGATGATCAGATTCTGCTCATGACCAAAATCATCAGCGCTCCGCTGCCCATCTTTTTCCATCAGCAGATCTGCGTTGGCGGTGGAGCGACAGCGGTTTCCCTTGACATTTGCAAAAATACATAATTCATCATCAATCACAAAATCCTGCTCCAGAAAAACAAAACGGGAATTGGGAAACAGTTCCTGATCCAAGCCAATATAGGTCTCGCCCTGTTCTCTTTTCGAATAATGGTTTTCAAAGGCTTTAGCATTGATATAAATCACGGCCTGATCATTGATCTCCAAAAATTTTTTCAAACCGCCACCATGATCATAATGACCATGACTGATGATCAGCGTATCCACCTGGGAAAGATCCACCCCCAGTTTTTTGGCATTCTCGGCAAACAGACTGCTGGCCCCCACATCAAACAGCAGTTTATGGGTTTCTGTTTCGATGTAAAAACTGAGACCGTGTTCGTTCTTAAACGCGTCAGATATCGATGTATTTTCTGCCAATGTTATAATTTTCATTTTACCACCCGCACCTATTCCTGATTTGTTTCGATCGTTTCAGTTCCGTCAAGCGGTTTCACCGCTTCATCCGTTTGATTTATCTCGCTTTTTTTAACCCTTTTTTTATTGCTGCGGCCGCAGCCACAACCTTTTCCGAATCCATAAGCATTTATTCCTGAGCAACGTCCCAATCCTTTTCCACTCCCGGACCCCCGTCCATGCGGGCCGGTTCGATCTCTTCCTGGCATAATGGCGCCTCCTTTAGATTAATGACATATGTTATTTATATTCTCATTATAAGCTATCTCAAATATCTGTCAATCATTATTTTGAGTCCGGCTCCTTTCCTGATTGATCCACCGAAAAAAGCATGGAAAAAATTTTTCCCATGCTTTGCTGTTTTTACCGATCAAACAACCGTTTGATCTTAAAGTTTAACAAGAATTTTCCCGCGGCGGGTTATTGCATTTGTTTTGAAAACCCCGGCTTCGGCCCGCTCACTGACAAAAACTTCCACCTTCTCTTTTAAACCGGTAATGTCCTTGCCATGGAAATTAAGCCGGGACAGCAGCTCCTCGACCCCATCTTCAATGGACATTTCTTCCGGACGCACATCCTGCTCTACTTCAAAAGCCAGATTCAGACCCTGAGCATAGAGCCAGTTCATGGTATAGATAATGTCACTGCGCCAGACCGGCATTTCTTCACCATAGAGTTCCTGCCAGAGCTTTGCAAAGGCTTCGCTGTCCCGTCTGCCGGCCCAGCCGCTGAAATAGACATATTTTTTTGCACAGGCCATCGCCTTTTTAAACAGCTCGGCATTGTGGACCCCCGGACACATCGAAATAAAGACCAGATCAAAGGCTTGTTGCCAGCCCATCTTTTCGATGTCCACTTCTTCCCAGGGCATCTGCACGACCTTCAGATTCTCAATTCCTTCATTCTCAATCCGCTCGCGGATCACTGCTGACATTCCATTCGTGGGTTCAAGGGCCGTAACGAACGCTTTCTGTTTCGCAAACGCGCAGGAAAAAACCCCCGGACCCGCTCCAATATCAAGAATCGTTGTACCCTCAAGCGTTACATCCTGATTCTCAAGCCAGCGAATCACCGTATCGGTTCTTTTTTTTCCCTTGTCGCCAGCGACATTGTTCTTGAAGCGATTGGCCCGTTTTTCCCATAACTCGACACTATGCGCCGGACCTTCGCTGCCCGGTTTTTTTCCGTAAAGTTTGGCCTGGTTCCAGACATCTTCCCAATAGCTTGCTTCTCTTAATTTTAGTAATTCTTCCATTGTTGTTCCTTTCTTTTTGCGTTTGACACGCATTTCTAGATCAAATCGCTGAATGATTCTTTCATCAGCTGTTTTGTATAACCATGTTCGGGGTTTTTGAAAATATCACAGGAAACACCATGCTCAACAATCTGTCCCTGAAACATCACATAGACCTTGTCGGCCACCTTTCGGGCCAGATGCAGATCGTGGGTAATATAGAGCATCGCAAAACCAAAACGATTCTGCAGGCCTTTTAATTCCCGCAGTAAATTGGCCTGGGTGGAAGGATCCAGCATCGAGGTGACCTCATCGGCAATCAGCAGCTTGGGCTTTGTCACCAGGGCTCTGGCAATGGCCAGCCGCTGCCGTTGACCGCCGCTTAGGGCGGCACAGTTTCTGAATATAAAATCATCATTTGCCGGTAACTGCACCAATTTCAGGGCCGCTACCGCCGCCGCGATACGCGCTTCTTTTGTCTCCCACTTCATGATATCCAACGGTTCTTTGACAACATCCAGAACATTCATCCGACTGCTGGTGGCTGAAAAGGGATCCTGGAAAACAATCTGCATCCCTTCCATCATCATCGTAGCCGAGTGGCCAACAAGCTTATTCTTGCGAAAATAAATCTCGCCACGATCGGCCTGCCAAACCCCGGCCAGAACCTGGGCCAACGTCGATTTTCCTGATCCCGACTCACCAACCAGAGCAACGATTTCGCCGCTTTTTATTTCGATGTTAACATCATTAACTGCCAATACCTCGCTGTTTTTCAGGCGATGGGTCTTTCGCACCCGACTGGCTGTCAAAAATGTCTCAATGCCGCCTTTATGGCATGCAACCTGATGCTCAAGCGCCACATATTCAAGTTTCGGCTTTGCTTCATTACAGTGGTTTTCGTGCTGACAACAACGATCATAAAAGGCGCAGCCGCTGCTGCCCATTCCGGACGCCGCTTCCCCCTCGATCCCCCACAGATCTTTATATTTAAACAGATTCGGTGAAGAATGAAGCAAGCCCCGGGTATAACAATGCAGCGGGTTTTTGATCACTTCGGTGGTCAGCCCCTTTTCAATGATCCGGCCGCAATACATCGCCACCACCCGGCTGGTCAGTTTTCTGATCACGCCCAGGTCATGGGAGATGATTATCATGCTAAACCCCTGCTCCTTTTGCAGTTTTTGCAGAAGTCTGAGAATCTCATTCTTACTGACCACATCAAGGGCAGTTGTCGGTTCATCGACAATCAGAAGTTTCGGATTGCAAGACAGGGCCATCGCTACCAACACCCGCTGTCGCATGCCGCCGGACAATTGATGCGGATAGGCGTGGCGCCATTTCGGATCGAGACCGACCTTGTCAAGCAGCGCAATCACCTGATTGTCAATTTCTTTTCTGCTTTTCTGGTAATGGGTTTTAATCGGTTCGCCAATCTGTTCGCCGATTGTCAACACCGGATTCAATACCTCCAGCGAATTCTGAAACACCAGGGCAATCTCTTTCCAGCGGTATTCCCGCAGCTCATGATCCGTCAGCTGATTCAGCACCACCCCATTATAGATGACCTCACCGGAAACCCGGGCCTGGTTCAGCAACCCCATGATGCCCAGCGCCATTGAGCTCTTTCCGCATCCGGATTCACCAATGATACCCAGCGTATCATACGGTTCCAGGCTGAAATTCAGTTCATCCACCGCCTTGACCGCCGGTGTGATTTCCTGATACTCAACCGAAAAATTCTTTAATTCCAGCAAACACTGTCGTTCATTTTTCAAACCTGCTCCTCCTCTTTATAACCTTAAACCCGGACTTTCATGCGCGGGTCGAGGATCCGTTCCATTTCCCGGCTTAAAAAAGCCAGCGCCATGACCACCATGGTTAAAATCAGCCAGGGAAAAACCAGCCACCATTTCCAGAAATTGGTATAATAAATGCCTTTAAAGCTGGTGGCATAATGAATAATCAGACCCCAGCTTTTGGAAGTCGGGTCACCGAGTCCCAAAAACGATAAGCCGGCTTCGGATATAATCGCCCGACCGGTCAGCCGAATGATGTTAACGGCCAAAATTGGAAATACCGCCGGCAGAAAGTGCCGAAAAATCAGATACCAGGGCTTAGCCCCATAGGTCTCTGCGGCCTTGATATAGGTCTGTTCTTTTAACATCAGCACCTGCGAGCGAACGATCCGAGCCGGTGTCACCCAGGCAAACAGAGCCAGTACGACCACCACATTTAAGAGACTGGGACCTAAGAGCGCCGCCAACAGCACCATCAGCGGAAAATCCGGAATAACAATTAAAATATCAATCACCCGCATGATGATTTTATCCGGAATGCCGCCAACATAGCCCGAGAAAATCCCAATCACGCCGCCGCCAAGCGCTGCCAGCATGGCCGTCCCAAAGCCAACAATCAGGCTGACCCGAGCCCCATAACAAATCTGTGCCCATAGATCGATACCCAGATCATCGGTACCCATGATGTGTTGCCCACCCGGTGGCAACAACGCCTCCCCCGAGGTAAAATTGTAGGGATAGGGCGACAGACAGGGCGCAAAAACTGCCATCAAGAGCACCAGAACAATGACCAACAAACTGATTTTCCCGGAAAGCGAAAACCGTTTGGCCGTCGTCCAGATGTTTTTTAAAATTTCTTTTTGTCGCGCCATACTCATCCCTCCTGCGGTCGCCCGGCATCTTTGACCCGGGGATCCAGCCGCCGATACACCTGATCGGCAATAAAGTTTGCCAGCAGCACCAGGATTGTGACCACCAGAAAGATTCCCTGCACCACCTGATAATCCTGTACCCGGATGCATTCGCGCATCAGTTTACCAAGCCCGGGATAGGCAAAAACATTTTCGACCAGAATCGCTCCCCCGACCAAACCACCCAGACTTAAAAAAATCCGGGTTACGACTGGCAGTAGACCATTTTTGAGGGCATGCCGAAAAACTACCCGTTTATCAGATAAACCTTTAGCCCGGGCGGTTCTCAGATAATCCTTACTCAGCACTGTCGTCATGCTGTTTCTGACCAGCAGATACATTCCCCCTAACTGGGAAATCGACAGCACCAGCACCGGCAGAAAGGCATGGCTTAAAATATCCCCCAGTTGTTCCCAGATACTGCTGTATTCCGTAAAATGACTGATTGCACCAGACAAGGGAAACAGCCGCAGCCAGGCCGAAAAGACAATTAAAATCATCAAACCAATCAGAAAAACCGGAATCTCTGAAAGCAGAATCAGCTGAAAGTACAAAACCCAATCCTGCCAGCGTTCCCGATACCACGCCGAAATGCTTCCGAACAAAACGCCAAAAGCGGTACTGAAAACCAGTGCGGACAGAACAATAAAGGCCGTCCAGCCGAGTCGCCCGAGGATCAGCTGATTAACCGGCACCTTGTAATAAATACTGTAGCCCAGATCACCATGGGCAAGCTGTCCCAGATAGGTCAGATACTGCTCCCCGAGACTTTTATCAATGCCATAA
Source organism: uncultured Lachnospiraceae bacterium (assembly GCA_964510565.1). Classification (GTDB taxonomy): domain Bacteria; phylum Bacillota; class Clostridia; order Eubacteriales; family Eubacteriaceae; genus Acetobacterium. The sequence goes on from CAZEBY010000047.1 coordinate 8,190, forward strand.
TAACTGCGATAATAATCCTGCTGCTCCTGCGTCATGACGATTTCCTCATTATCGGGACTGTCTGATGAAAGCAATAAAAACGGATCTCCCGGTAAATAACGCGGCAACAAAAAATTCAATGTGATAATAATCCAGATCGTCAAGATGTATTCAAATAGTTTTATTCCTCTGCTTCGTCGCATTCACCCATTCTCCATTTGTCAAACGAAATGACGGACAGTTTCATCCCGCCGTCATTTCGCTAAATTCTTATTCTGCTACAAAATTAGCTCGGGCATCGTTATGATAAGTATCCGGACTCCAGCCATCATATACCTTGGGTCGGTGCACATTGATGGTGTTTTTATAGTACAGGGTCAGCTTCGGCAGCTCCTGAGCGACCAGGGCCTGAAGTTCGCCGCTGATGCGCTGCTGTTCAGCCGGTTCAGTGGCTTTTTGCAGATCTTTGTATAATTGATCGACCTGCGGATTATTATAACCAATGACCATCGCCGTCGTTGAGGTCGCTTTGGCTGATTTTTTAATATTGGTCACTTCCGCCAGGTCTTCTCCGCCACCACTGCCATTGATGACCATCTCGAATTCACCGGCGGCAAAACGGGCATCCCGGGTTTTCGTATCAGTGGTCTGAACAATGATTTCAATACCGACCAGTGATAAATCCTGCTTAATCAATTCCGCCACACGGGTGCTACCTTCATCGGCCAAGAGGGTGAAGCTGAGTTTTTCGCCACTGGCGTTCTCCCGGATCTTATCCCCATCACTGTCTTTAAAGCCCAGACTGTCAAGTAATTCGCCGGCTTTCTGAGTGTTGTAGGCATATTGTTCAACCGCGCTGTTATATTGTTTATTGCTGGTGGGATGAAGAACCCCGGGATTGCCGGCCACTGCTGAGCCCCGTTCGACTTTTTCCACCAGCTGGTCGCGATTAATGGCATAGGCCACCGCCTGACGGAAGGTGGTATTGGCAAATTCCGGCTGGGTATTCATATTGTAGTACAGCCGATAGGCCCAGGAAGTGACATATTGCATAATTTCATATTCATTATCGCTTTCGAACCGTTCCATCACATCCGGCGTAATACTGATGCGGTCAATATCCCCCTGTTCAAAGGCCAGAATTTCTTCACTGACGGGAATAAACTGCAGTTCTTTGGCCTTGGGTTCGCTGCCCCAGTAGTCTTCGTTGATCACATAACGATAGGTGCCGTGTTCTTTGCTGTACTCGGTCAGCTTATAGGGGCCGGTTCCGACGACCGCCTTGGGATCCAGATAATTGGTGGGATCGGCTACCGTTTCCCAGACATGCTTGGGAATAATATAAAAGCTGGTCATATTTGAAAGGAATTTAGGATCGGCTTCGGTCAGGGTCACTTTCACCGTTTGTGGATCCACCACTTCCATATTGGCAATTTTTGAAAAATCAACCGCATTCACCGGGGGGATGGTTTTCTGATAGGTATAGCTAAACACCACATCCTCCGCGGTCAACGCTTGGCCATCATTCCATTTCACCTCGGGACGAATCTTAAAGGTATAGCTTAGTCCATCCTCACTTTTTTCCCATTCGGTTGCCAGTTTTCCCGCCGGATTGCCATCGGCATCGGTCATCAGCAGGGTATCAAAAATCAGCGCCATTTTTCGGGATCCCGGTCCCCGCGGATAAATTCCATAAGGGGTGGGATATCCCCAGTCGCCACCAGCCAGTTTCAACACTTCAATCTGTTTCTGATTGGCCAGGCTGTTTTTTTCATCACCCTCACTCTTGGCCGTGCTCCCACTGCAGCCCGGCAACGTCAGCAGCATCATCGCCGCCAGCAGAAGTGTCACCCACTTCACATAAATCTTTTTCTTCATAAACCTCTCCTCATTGTTTTTATTTCAAGCTGGACTGAATTTCCAGTCTTGTTAACCGCTTTTTCCTAACTGTTTTTGGCAAATAAGCGAATGGTCTGTTCGCCGACTCGTTTCCCGAACAGTTCAAAAAAATCTTTCCGTTCCTCGACGCCATTGTTCACGCCAATGCCAATCGGCCCCAAGTGAATATAGGGTCGGCCGCAACCGGCGCCGGAAGAATAGGTTATCATCCCCCGTACCAGCATATGACTGATCATCGACTGCAGGGCAATATCGCCGCCCCCATGCATGGCATTGGCGGTGGCAAAGGCCGCTCCGAGTTTTCCACCTAACTGACAGGACCAATCCTCGTCAAACCATTTTTTAAACTGCCAGCACATACTGGCCACATAGGTGGGAGTACCCATGATCACGGCTTCACTGTCATTAATAAACTGACTGTCGACGGATTCCGGCTGATTTAAATTCATCAGCCGAATCTCAAAATCCCCGGCTGTCAGCAACCCCTCTTTGATGTAGGTTGCTGCTTTTTCGGTATTGCCGGTTTTACTGAAATATAGAATTGTAATTTTCATTTCTTTACCCCCTTTTTTATATAAAAAATGGCCATGAAGAACTCCCCCTGCAAACAGGAACAGGTCTTCATGACCATGATTATTGATGGGTTTTTATGGTTAGCTTCAGTACGTTCATCGCACTAAGCGATTATGATTTTAGCACTTTGATACTACTTTGTCAATTCATTTCCATATCATGCGTTTCGAAACAATAAACTCGTTGTTCCCTTATTTCATAAACGGGGCCGGGTATCTTAACCTATTTTTTCAAGACATATCGGGTATTTCTGCCACTGCCAACAATTTCCAGAATACCATTTTTGACTAGCTGCCTAAGATATCGCCCCGCCGCTGACTGGCTGATGCTCAGCGTTACTTCGACATCTTTTCGGGCGATTGATTCCCGGTTTTTCAGCAATTTAAAGAGTTCACCAGGCATTTCTGATTGTTCTGGAAGAGATCTCACATAATTGCAATTTGGCAGACTGATTTTAAAGGCATTGTCCGATGTAACAATCTCAGGTTTGATGGTTTCCTTATCATATGCTTGGACTATTTTGGGCACCCCCGTGCCATAAGCTTCAATCAACGACAAACGATAGAAAACATTGGCCAGATTTTCATTTCTTGCCAATGAAATGCCCAACATCATATCATCAAAGCTGATGCCTTTAACTAGGCCGCCGATGGACACAAATTCAATATGATCGTCAAAAATGCTGATCAATGAGCCGGCACTGAAGGCGTAGTCCCGATGAACCAACATGTTTAACAAGGCTTCCCGCACGGCTACCGGAGGATAATCCCGCCGTTCGGTTCTGTATAAACCTGAAATTTCTGCCCTGGTGCCATTGTAACGATCGATAAATGCATAGGCTTCATTCATCTGCTTCAGCACCGAACCGGTTAATTCTCTGCGATCCTTGAAAACAGATTTGTCTGTTCCTTCAAAAACGGCCAGCTTAATGCTATGGCAACACTGATCCGATAATAACAGACCAAGATTTGTGAAAACCCCATCAGTTGTCATCAATTTTAATGTTTTGTATTGATTTTGCCCAAAGGGGACGTTTCGATTTTCAAAGGCTTTGGTAGCCTCCACAAAGGTTAAGTCCTGATTGAGTGAACGAACCGTTTCATAGCGTTCACCGTCGGTTTCTTTAATCATCCGGATAATGGCTGTTTCCGTTGCTGGGACCGAAGAAGCGCCCTGTCTGATATATACCCCTTCTGGCCGGATCCCTTTGCCCGCTAAATAATAGGGACTTGCCGTACCTTTCTGAACCCTTACTTTGACAATCTCCCGGCTCTCAATGATTATAATCTCGGTATTAACAAAAAGGGTAACATCAGGCTTGATAGCATCACGAATGGAATTAGATACCTTGAGCATCGTCCCTGCTGCATCCGGCACCCCTTCCACCGAACCATCGTCATTCAAACCGATATACAAATCGCCACCATCCGTATTCGCAAATGCCACGATTGTTTTTTTTATCTCATCAACGTATTCTTTCTTAAATTCTGTCGTTGTGTTCTCTATTAATTTCATTGGCGACCTCACGTTCTTTCTTGTCATCATTCTAACCGATTCTAACCTTTCTTGTCAATTACTAATCAGAATGACCCTTTTGATCCTTCCCAGTAATAGCCAGCAAAAGCATTGGTGGCCAGAACCTGGATCACTCAAACTGCGCCTGATACATCTCCCAGTAATGCCCCCGGTTTCTCATCAGATCCTCATGGGTACCCTGTTCCACCACATCACCCTGATCCACCACCAGAATCCAGTCGGCATCCTGGATGGTTGACAGCCGGTGGGCAATGACAAAACAGGTTTTGTCCTGCATCAGCTGGCGCATGGCTTCCTGAATTTTTTTCTCGGTGCGGGTATCGACATTGGATGTCGCCTCATCCAGTATCAGCATTTTAGCCTCCATCAGCATCGCCCGGGCGATGGTTAAAAGCTGTTTCTGGCCCTTGGAGATATTCGTTCCCTCATCAGTCAAAAGGGTCTCATAACCATTGGGCAGCTGCCTGATAAAGGTATCAATGCGGGCGGCCCGGGCGGCCTGGACCACCGCTTCCTGAGTGACCTGCGCATTGCCGTAAGCCAGATTTTCAAAGATGGTGCCATGAAAAATCCAGGTATCTTGCAGTACCATGGCAAAGGATTTTCGCAGACTTTCCCGGGTGTATTCATGAATACGCCGGCCATCAATGTAAATGTGACCGTCATCCATATCGTAGAAACGCATCAACAGATTGATAAGCGTTGTTTTCCCGGCACCGGTTGGTCCGACGATGGCAATCAACTTTCCCGCCTCGGCATAAAAACTGAGATTATTGATAATCACCTGACTGGGATCATAGCTAAACTGGACGTTTTCCAGGGTGACATGGCCTTCCACACCTTCCAGTTTAACGGCGGTCTCCCGATCCGCCCCTTCCGGTAATTCATCAAGCAGGGCAAAGACCCGCTCCGCCGCTGCCAATGATGATTGCAGATCGTTCATGATATTGGCCATCTCATTAATCGGGCCCGAAAATTTCCGGGAATATAAGACAAAGGATGAAATTTGTCCGATTGTCATTTCACTGGCCAGATACAAGAGGGCCCCAAAAACGCTGATCGCTGCGACCGAAATATTATTAATCAGATTAACCGAGGGAAAAATCATGCTGCCATAGTATTCGGCCCGATAATAAGCCTCAACCGCCGCCTTGTTCTTTTTCTTGAAGGCGTCAATGGTATTGCTTTCCTGATCATAGACTTTAAGGGTTTTCTGACCGGTGATCATCTCTTCGACAAAGCCATTCATTTCGCCCAGCTTTTGCGACCGCTGACTGAACAAGGGCCGGGTGGTTTTTACCAGCAGTCTGGATAAGAAAAAGGAAAGCGGCACGGTAACACCAAAAATCAAGACCAGCCTGGGTGAAATGGCGACCATCATGATCAAGGACCCGACAACCGTAATAAACGAAGATGAAATCTGAATCAAATCATTGGCCAGCGATCCATTGACGGTATCAATGTCGTAGGTGATCCGGCTGATCACGTCCCCGGTCTGATGCCGATCAAAGTAACCCACCGGCAAATCCATCATCCGGTTAAAGACATCTTCCCGCATGGTAAAGGCCACCTGGCGGCTGATATTAATCATCAGAATTTCCAGCAGATAGGTCAAAGCAGCTGACCCCAGATAAAAAAGCACCATCCAGCCCGCATAATAAAAGACTCTGGAAAAATCCACCCGGCCGATCCCCAGCTCAATGGCATCAATGGCATAACCGGACAGCATCGGACCGACCAAAGCCAGCAGGTTGCTGGAGATGGTCAGTCCCAAAGCCAGCAAAAGCCGCCATTTATAACGCAACAGATAGTTCCCCAATTTCCGGAGTGTCCCTTTGCGATTTTTGGGTTTTTCAAAATTCTGTGATTTTCTTGGTCCACGGCTCATCCGGATACCCCCATTTGTGAAAAACTGATTTCCCGATAAACCGGGCATGCCTCAAGCAGCTCGTCATGCCTGCCCAATCCGATCATGCGGCCATTCTCCAGTACCAGAATCTGATCGGCATGGCGAATTGAACTGACCCGCTGGGCGACGATGATTTTAGTCATCTGATCATAATCGGCTTTTAATGCCTTTCTAAAGGCCGCATCCGTTTTATAATCGAGGGCACTGGAAGCATCATCCAGAATCAAGACTGGCGGATCGGCTGCCAAGGCCCGGGCAATCAGGATTCGCTGCTTCTGCCCACCACTGAGATTGGCCCCCTTAATGGTTAAGGATTCCTCGCTTTTTCCGGTTTTGGCATTGACAAACTCGCTGGCACCCGCCGCTTTGATGACCGCTGCAATGGCCTCTTCCGAAAGCCCTCGGCCCAAATCAACATTTTCCCGGATCGTTGCTTCAAACAGCATGTCGTTCTGAAAAACCACCCCGAAATACTGATGCAATTGCCGCTGGGAAAAAGAGCGGATATTTTTGCCAGCCAGATAAATCTCTCCTTGATCGGTATCGTACAGTCGCAATAACAGACTCAACAGGCTCGTCTTTCCCGCCCCGGTTTCCCCAATAATTCCCAGGGTTTGGCCCTTTTTGACCGAAAAACTGATCCCCGCCAGTACTGCTTCCGGCTGATTATAGGAAAATGCCACATTCTCAAAGGTGATCATCGTTTCCCTGGCGGCTTGACTGGCTTGCAAATCAAGCCCCCTCACCATTTCGTCTTCGTAATCGAGAACACCCATAATCCGCTCGGCCGAAGCCATGGCCTTGGGCCACATTTCGATCATTCGCGAAATCGCTACCACAGCCTGGAGAATAATGGTAAAGTAGGTCATAAAAGCGATGATCTTGCCCACTTCGGAGATTCCCTGATTGACCCCATAAGCCCCCACCAGAATCACGGCCACCAAGCCGATGTTCAAACAGACATGCATCAATGGTTGGATCCGGGCCACCAGCATCCGGGCTTTTTTCTCCCGATTGACCACCCTTGCATTAAAAGCCTCAAAACGGCTCTTTTCATAATCGGTTTTGGCCAAGGCCTTGATGACCCGAATCCCATTGATATCTTCCCTGACCAGCCGGACAAAGCCATCAACCGACTGCTGAAGGGCAGCAAAGAGGGGGATACTCTTTCGCGAAACCAGAAAAGTAATGCCCACCAGGACCGGAATCACGGCAATCAGGATTGAGGCTAACAAGGGATCCAGGATCAGAGTTACCACTATCCCGCCAATTAGCATAATCGGTGCCCGAACCCCCAACCGTTGGATCCGGACAATCACCTGATGCACCACATAGGTATCCGTGGTCAGGCGGGAAATGGCCGATGGTTTGGTCAAGTGGTCCATTTGCCGGTTTGACAGATACATGATTTTTGAAAACAAGTCATTGCGAATCACCTCAATGGCATCACTGGCCACCCGGGAGGCCATCTGATTGGCAATGATATTAAAAATCATGCCGATCAGGGCACAGCCCACCATGGCCCCGCCCCAATAAAAAATCATCGGAATCGATCCACTGGGAATGGCCCGATCAATAATTCGTGCTAAAATCGTGGGAATGATCAGATCCATAATCGATCCAATAAATTTTATCAGCGTCCCCACGGCCATTCTTCCATAAAATGGCTTTAAATAGTGAGCGATTATTTTTTTCATACAAGCCCCCTCTCATGGCAATTCAATTCGGCATTCATCTTTATTATAAAGTCAAATATCTTTTATTTTAACGCTTTTTAATGAATAAACCAGCTTTTTTTCATCACTTTTGATAATTCCCCACATTAAAAAAGCAACCACTGATTCAGCGGTTGCTTTTTTTGGTACGGGCCGTTTGACGCGGAGTCGTTTCGTCGGTCATATGCATTCATGGCCGCAAACCATTGGGGCTATCCAGAAGGGGTAAACAGCCAGGCATCTCAGTCAGTATTAATTAGTCTGTTTCTGGTGCCGCTCTTAAAAATTTCCGTCAGCGACCTGCCATCACAGTCATAAAAATCAATTCCCAGAATCTCTGCCATGGTTGGTGCGATATCAACCATTTGAATTTCACTTAATGGATAGTTATCTTTTATCTCCGCCCCTGATACGACAAAATTGCATTGATAATCCGGTTTATCCGGTGAATAACCATGGGTGGCCAACTCATCTTCTGAAGCATCCAACGGGCTAACTACCGGGCCATCCAAATCATCATCAAAACAGTAGCCGCTCTTGGCTTCCAGCGTATAGCAGGCTGAGGGTTCGGCATGAAACTGATCCAATTCTGGCCGGCCGTACAGTCGTTCGATTCCATAACAGTCTGTACTGATTGCCTGGTTTAGAACCGCTACGGCTGTTTTCTCTGCTTCACGATCATTTTCTCGCAAATGCAGATACGCTGCGCCCCCAGCGCTCTGGATATAGGCCCGCCATTTCATCTCGCCGTTTTCCTGATAAATAAGGCCGGCGTCTCTCAATAACGGATTAAGCTTTACCTGATAGCGGATATTAATCTGACCGTGATCACCTACTACAAGAAAAGTCGTCTGATCTTTTAGCCCCGCTTTTTCAACAGCCTGAATAAGATCGCCTAACCTTTTATCCATCCGTATCATGGCCTGTTCAACTTCCTGACTGTCGGTACCATGCTGATGCTTGGCGTCATCAAGATCAATTAAGTGCATTAACAGCAGATTGGGTTTCTTTTTGATGATCGTATCGACCGCACACATGGTGGTAAAATCATCCAGATAGGGCTGCTCAATCCCTTTTCTGAAGCGGCCAAAGTTCTTTTCCAGGCTGAGGCAATAAAGCGGACTGCCGTTTTTCAAAATCTTCAACACCTGATTTTCCTTTTTAATGGCCCGGATTTCGGGCAGATTATAATCAATGGCGGTTCGACCGGTGACCGGCCACAGAATTCCCGCTGATTTCAGATGCTGTTTTTTTAAGCAATCATAAATTGCCGGTGCCTTGATCTCGTTTTTATACCAGAACCAGCGCTGCTCGGCTTCTTTCACAAACGGTTGAAAGGGGTTATTATGATAGATTCCGTGCTTATCGGGATAAACCCCGGTTACCAGGGTCGTATGAACGACATAGGTCAGAGTCGGATAAACACTTTTCAAACTGGTACTATAGGCACCGTTTTTTATTAATTGCGATAAATTGGGGAGCTGGCTGGCCAGCTCCCAGTTGTCTTGTGAAAAGGCATCGTAAGAGATGACGATTAAATGTTTTGATTTAGCTGTGCGCATCGTTAAACCTCACTCTGTGACTTCGACGTAATGACCCTGATCCACCGGCAGCGCCATAAAAATAGTAAATCCAATTACAAACAGGGGGATAATCCCCAGCATGCTCAATCTGGCATCGCCGGTAAGGGTTGTTGTCAGTGCCATGATCGCAGGTCCAACAATGGCTGAAAATTTACCAAAAATATTATAGAAACCAAAAAATTCATTGGATTTTTCCTTCGGTACTATCTTACCATAATAAGACCTGCTTAATGCCTGAATTCCTCCTTGCGCCGAGCCGATCATCGCGCCAAGAATAAACACATGCCCGACTGAAGTGATAAAAATTGCCGCCACGCAGGAGATGATATAGGTAAAAATCCCCACAACGATCATGATTCGGGCCGAAAACCTTTTGGCCAGGTAACCATAGAGAATCGCACAGGGAAATGCAATCAGCTGGATGATCAGCAGAATTCCCAACAACGTGAAGGTATTAAGAGAATCACTGCCCAGAATTGTCGTTGCATAAGGCACCACCATTTTAATGATGGTGTCAACCCCATCGATATAAAAAAAGTAGGCTGCTAAAAAAACAAAGACGGTTTTATGATCTTTGATATTTTTGAAGGTATCCGCCAACCGTTTAAAACTGCTAGTCACCGGTTGCGGTTCCGGTTCAAGATAGTGTCGCTGCTTGACATCCCTGATCATCGGGATGGTAAAGAGCCCCCACCAGAGCGCCGTAACAATAAAGCCGATCTGATATCCAATCGCTTTGTCCATTCCCAGCAGGAAAATTAGTGCCAGACTGATTCCAAAGGGAATCACACTGGCGATATAGCCAAAGGCAAATCCGGTGGTGGAAACCCGATCCATCCGTTCGTTACTTGTCACATCGACAATAAAGGCATCGTAGAAGATATTTGCCCCGGTAAAGCCGATGGCTGACAAAACAAAGAAAAAAATCAACAGCTGCCATTGTCCACTTGCCGGCGAGACAAAGGCCAGGGCAGCCGTTGCAAAGATACCAAGCAGCGTAAAGAAGACAAAAAAACGTTTCTTCTTATCCTTATAATCTGCAATGGTACCCAAAATCGGGCTTAGCACCGCAATCAGAATACTTGCCAGCGAATTAAAATAGCCCAGATCCATACTGCTTTGAACATTATCAAACATCCCAAATACAATTGGTAGGAGGGCTGTCGTCACCGCCATCGAATAGGCTGAATTTCCACAATCGACCAACACCCACGAGATTTCTTCCTTGCTTAATTTCATTACTGTTTCCTCCATTTTTTATCATCAACGTGACACGGGGACGTTTTTGATTGTCACGCCCTGATAAAAGCATGACCAACTAAACGTCCCTGCGTTATTCATCTGAAATTTACTGTTGCTCATATGGAACTACAGCCGTCATCGGCCAGTGATAATACAAATTGGTGCCCTTCGTTTTTCAGCTCGCAGGTAATTGCGCCCGATTCTGGTTTTCCGGCACAGTCCCGTTCATCCGGGTCTTCGATCCCATGATCGGTCATATTGCGAAACACATGCACCAGCGATTTCATAAAAGCAGCATAGCGATCTCGATTCACATAAATATCATCACCGCTTATGATAATATCACCGATATCTTTGCCGAACCGATCTGCCAGGGTTTTTACATAATCGTTATAATCTTTAATCAGGTCTTTTAGATTAACCTGGAACAAACTATGAAACAGCTTGAGCACCGCCGCTTGTTCGCCTTTCTGAAACACCGCTGTAATTTTATTTTCGATTTCTGCCAGCCGCTGCTGACTGACCGTGACCCGATTTTCCTTTTCAAAATATTGGCTCCCCAGGGCTTCGGTAATAATTTTTATATCCTGTTCCAGCAGTTGATTACAATCGATCTGCACAATCAATGCGCGAATTTCGTCGGTGGTGATGGTCTCGATGTTTTTTTGCATCTCACTTAAGGTGTCTTCCAGCAGATGTAAGCCAGCCGAGGTATGATGAAGGGCATTAAGGGCAAAGTCACCTTTCATGGTATGAACAATCCGAAATACATCCTGCAAAATGAGCTGGGGGCTCTGGTTGTTATCCAGCAGCGCTACTACATCGTGTTCAATAAAGCCCTGCAATTCCTCAATCGCCTGGATGATCTCACTTTTACTGCTGATGGCCCGAACAATCAGTTTGATATTGTTCTTTTCCTCGGCATTTTTCAGCTCCAATGCTTTTTTTTGCGTAATATCGGTCATTATCATCATAATTGATTTTCCCGCCTGGTGGGGAATGACCTTATATTCGGTTTTAATATACCGATCATTAATTTTTATTTCGGTGGGCAAAACGGACAAGAAAACCTTGTCTTTTGTTGTATTCTGATTGTCAAAGACGCTTTTGAAAACATCTTGCATCATCATAACAGTGTCGTTGTCGATGAAATTTTGCAGCACCGCTAAAAAATGCTGCCGTCCGACTGAGAAACCAAAAATACTATCACATTAGTCACCCACTGTTCCCTGGGTGACCAGATAATCAAAGCGATAGGAATCAACCA
>CAZEBY010000048.1:0-19775 GCA_964510565.1 uncultured Lachnospiraceae bacterium
TTTGCTTAAATGTGACAATGATTATTTTTTTGGTAACGTTATCTTTTCTTGATTCAGATAATTTTTAAGCCTAGAACAATAATAGTGAGGGATTCTCCATATCCGCCTTAATCTGCTGCAGGAATTTTGCACCGTCTATGCTGTTAGCCACCCGCTGATCCAGATTCAGACTGATTTTCATCACTGAACGAACCACTGCTTCACCCTGGTAAATCCGAATCCGCTGAACCACTTCCCCGACACTGAGAATGGCACTGTTGTTCTGGTTGATGATAGCAGTGAACTCTCGGATCCCATACATCCCCAGATTGGTAATGGTAAAGGTACTGCCCTCCAGCTGATCTTGAGGTAGATGTTTGTTTTTCACCGCCTTTAAGAGGTTGCCCCGGCTTTTGACGATTTCCACAAAGTTCATCATTTGAGCGTTCTTGATCACCGGAACAATAATACCGTGATCGCATTCGACGGTTAAACCGATGTTGACATAATCCTCGACACGCACGATATCATCTTCCTGGCTGGCGTTAAGAAGCGGATGTTTCACCAGGGCCCGGGATGTAGCCAGCAGCAGAAAATCAGTATAAGTACAGCGATATTTAGCTTGTTCTTCAATTTTTTTGGTAATTTTTTTTCGGAGCTCCTTGATTTCGGTCATGTCTACTTCAGCCGTTAAACTGATGGCCGATGTTTGTCGATTGCTTTTAATCCGATATTTTCTGACCGTCTTGGATCGAACCCCAAAGCTCCGTTTTTTTTCTTCATGACTTGTTTCTTCATTAACCGCCTGCTCCGGTTCCTGAAGCGGTTCTTTAGTGATTTCAATACGTTTCTCTGCTGGTGCTTGAGGCACTTCGTCACGTTCAGTGATTTGTTCTGTTGCCAAAACCATTGGCTCTGACACCAGCTTTTCAACGTCAATTGCTATCGATTCAGCCGTTTTGATCGCACAATCTGCTGATTCATTAGTCCTTGAAAGATCGGTATTTTTTACCCTGACTTCCGTCTTTTGCTGCCTAACCTGTTTTTTTCTTGATAACCCGTGGGATTCTTTGCTTTTTACACCCAGGTCTTCCAGCTCGTTTTCACGGATCAAGTGCATCGGCGTTGGTTTAACAATGATTTCTTCCCGTAGCGGTTCTGCTTTAAAATCGACAAAAGGAACAAAATCAAGTTCTGAAATTTTTGTCACCACATCAACATCTTTTTCTGCCACACTTTTGTCGTCAGGATCAAAAAAGGGAACAAAATCGAGCTTTGGATTAGGCTGCTTTGTGATCTTCTTATTCATATCTTTCAGTTTTTTTCGAGACTTTGGTTTTTTATCAGGTATTTCTTCGAGCTTCTCGGGCATTGAAAAAAGATTACGCGGATTCCCGGCTATTTTGTCCAGACTGGTTCCAATCACAACCGGTTCTTTTGATTTGTAGTCGAAGGTTCCCGGTTGAATAACGATCTGTTTTTTAACATCATCAACTTCGATTCTGCCGTCCGGTCCACTGCCCGTTACTTTTTCAAGTTGCACCTTGAATTCCCGGGCGATCCGTCGTGCCGCCGGAGTGGCTCTGACTTTCCCCACTCGGGGATCTGGTTCAATCAGATTTTCAGCTACGTCTTCAAGCGCCTCATCCTTAACAATGCCGTGAACAGCTTCGGGGCGTTGGTCTTTTAAACCTTCTTTAATCGTCTCTTCCAGATTTCTTTCCAGGGCCTCAATGGCGGCTGTCAGCTGTTCTTCGAGATTTTTCTCAAGCGGATGCGCTTCAAGCTTCTGATCCTCCGTTTCTGCTATCTCTTCAGCCGGGACTACTATTTCTGCTGATGCTTCCATTTTGCCCGTTTCCAGTAATTCGGTATTCGCATCTGAAACCGCTTCTTTCTGTTTTTCATCCTGTTGAAGGGTATTTTCTTCAATTGCTTCCATCAATTCAATTGCTGGACTGTTTGTCAAATTTTCTGCTGCCATCGCCTGTTTCTCTTTCGTTAACAATAATTCATCTTCCATCTATCGCCAACTCCCTATTCCCGATTCAGGAGACGATAGACGCTATGAACGAAATCATTCCGCTGTGGCACCGCTGCCGCCTCCAATTCCTGGCTAAAAGGAATTGGAACATCCAGCCCACCCAGACGAACAATCGGTGCCGTGAGGTAGTCAAAGGCTTCACTCTCAACCACCCGGGCGACAATTTCACCACCGATCCCACCTGTTTTAGCTGCCTCGTGAGCGACAATCAGACAACCCGTTTTGATGACCGAGTCAATGATCGGTTTCATATCCATGGGATATAGGGTCAGCGGATTGAGAATTTCCACCCGAATCCCTTCTTCTTCTAAAAAATCTGCAGCTTCAATCGCTTTGGCCAAGGTGGCTCCATAGGCGACGATCGTGACATCCTTCCCGGGACGTTCAATAATGGTTTTTCTTATCTCCAGCGTGTATTCATCGTCAAGGGGAACCAGACCCACCGCATCATACAGCATCTTATGTTCAATAAAACAGACCGGATTATTATCCCGAATCGCGGCTTTGATCAGACCCTTGGCCTGGGCCGGGGTGGAGGGGGTTACCACCTTTAGTCCGGGCACATGGCATAACCAGGCTTCCAGACTCTGACTGTGCTGAGCAGCGGCGCCGGTGCCGGAACCTGCCGGCAACCGCAGCACCATCGGCACCTGGTTCTGGCCGCCAAACATATAGCGCATTTTGGCACCCTGGTTTACCAGAGCATCCAGTCCCAGGGTGATGAAGTCCATAAACATCATTTCACAAACCGGCCTTAATCCCGTGGCTGCCGCTCCCACCGCCGTTCCAACGATGGCTGCTTCGGAAATCGGAGTATCAAGGATGCGTTCTTCACCAAACTCTTCCAGCAACCCCTTTGACACCCCAAAAGCCCCGCCATAAACGCCAATATCTTCACCTAAAAAAATGACATCCCGATCCAAACGCATCTCTTCTGAAATCCCCAGCCGAATCGCATCGCGGTAGGTCATTTTTGTCATATCATTTGTTTTCATCCTTCAACCTCTCACGCATAAACATCTGCTAAAATCTTATTTAACTCCGGCTTGGGACTTTTTTTGGCAAAATCCACTGCCTGTTCAATGGTAATCCTGGCTTCTTCTTCCATTTTCTGGATCTGTTTTTCGGTAAAGATCCGATTTTCCCGGAGGTATTCTTTCAGTTTCATAAGCGGATCTTTTTTTCGCCATTCCTGTACCTCCGATTTATCCCGATACACCTGTTTATCACTTCTAGAATGTCCGCTATAGCGATAGGTTTTGGCTTCAATCAGTACCGGCCCTCTCCCGGCTCTAGCGTAGCGCAACGCTTTTGTGACGGTATTATAAACATCAAGAAAATCGTTGCCATCAATGGTGAGTCCCGGGATGTTATAGGCTTCGCTGCGATCGGAAATATTTTCGATATTCATCTGGTTTTCAACCGGATTTGACATTCCGTAGTGATTATTCTCAATCAAAAAAACCACCGGCAACTTCCAGACCGAAGCCAGATTCAGGGATTCATGAAAACTGCCTTCGTTGGTAGCGCCATCCCCGGCAAAGCATAAAACAACCTTTCCAGTATTATGGTATTTTTGAGTCAACGCTGCCCCGCAGGACAGACTGAAACCACCACCAACCACACCATTGGCCCCGATGTTTCCATTTTCGACATCAGCGATGTGGGTAGACCCGCCCTTGCCCTTGCAGTAGCCGGTATATTTTCCCAAACATTCGGCCATCATCAGATTGACATCCAATCCAAAGCCAATCGCCTGGGCGTGACCGCGATGACTCAGAGATACCAGATCCCCCTCTTCCAGCGCCAGACAGGCCATGACCCCTGAGGCCTCCTGACCGATGGCCAAATGAACGGTGCCATGGACTAGACCCTTTGTAACCAGTTCATCCAGCTTTTCTTCAAAACATCGGGCCTGATTCATTTTATAGTACATTCTTAATAGAAGTTCTTCTGATAATTCATTCATGGCTTCCTCCATATTTCACAATTATTTTAAAAAAGGTGAATAACCCTCAGCAATTTTTTCGTACTTTTTTCATTATATCGTTTATTCCCCAATAAATAAAGAATGAAGCGAAAAACTGTCTGAAATAACAACTTTTTTCACTTCATTCTTTATTTCTATTAATACTTTTTTAATTTTTTCTGATCTTTTTATCATTTTTAATCAACCGCTTAATAATCGACTCGGCAATAATGAGGTCTTCCGGGGTCGTAATCTTGATGTTGGTGTAGTGTCCGATTACAATTTTCACCGGCACATTTTGACGTTCTACCAGAAAAGCATCATCGGTTCCTTCAATTCCCAGCAAAACAGCTTGTTCGTGAGCTTCTTTTAAAAGACCATATTCAAAGGTCTGCGGGGTTTGAATTTCCACCAGATAATCGCGATTGGGCGTATGCTCAACAAAGCCATCCTCACCGATCACTTTTATGGTGTTCTTAGCTGCCACACCTACCGTGGTAGCCCGGTGTTCAACAGTTTCGTAGATGCTTCGAACAATAACTGATTCTTGTATAATTGGTCGAGCCCCATCATGAACCATAACAATATCGGTTTTTGGGTTAATTGCTTTGAGTCCCCGAAAAACCGACTCCTGCCTGGTATCCCCACCTCGCACCAATTTAATCTTTGAAAAACAATACGGCTTCAATACCTGCAGTTTGCAGATACTAAACTCGTCCTGATTGATGACCAGCACAATTTCATTAATTAGAGGACATTTTTCAAAAACTTCCAGGGTATGGGCTAAGATTGGTTTGCCGTGGATTGTCAGGTATTGCTTATTGATTGGTGCATTCATCCTTCGCCCCATTCCTGCCGCAGGAATGATCACGCTAGTTAGCGGTTTTTCCATGTTTGCCACCTTATTATTCATTAATTATCCATCGATTTGCAGGTGCTCAGCAATGACCAACGGATCAAACCCTGGCCCCACGAAATTCAGTTTACCATTTTTTTTAAATTGAATTCAATCGTTGTGCTACTTTTTCATTGTCAGTCCTAAGAATTATCTCCCGATCATCCGGCGTATCGAAATGGGATTCAAATCTGATCTCCAGTTTCGGTTCAAGATTATCTTCCAGCACCAGATCCGGCCACTCCAGCAACAGGGTACAACCCTGACTGAGGTAATCTTCAAAACCCATCTCGTAAAGCTCATCGGGATCCTGCAGCCGATATAAATCAAAATGAAAAACCCGGGGCGGATCGCCATATTCATTGACAATGGTGTAGGTGGGACTGGTAACCTCATCCAAAAGCCCCATGCCGGCCACAAACCCTTTTGAAAACAAGGTTTTTCCGGCTCCCATTTGACCCTGTAAAAAAATAATCAGGGGGAAGTCGATGGCTTCCCCCAGCTGTTTTCCAAAATCAAAGGTTTCCTGACTTGATTTCGTCGTGATTCTTTTTTCCAGCATCCTAATCTACCTTTTCTTCGGATCCAGTCTTATCATCACTGAAATCAATGACTTCACCATCGCTGTTGTCGTCGATAATTTCATAATCCACTTCGACCACATCCTGATCAGCAATCCGCTGATTGCCAGGGAGGACTACTGCCAAAAGAATATAAACAACGATGCTGAGAATCCCCGGCACAAATCTGAGCACAAAGGGCAACAGGAACAGTCCCCTGAACACCCAGGGCGAAATGTTGCAGTATTCCCCCAGCCCGGCGCAAACACCGGCCAGGATGGCCCTTTTTTTGCTTTTCATCAACTGTTTTTTCATGATACTTCCGTTCTTTTAAATTTATTCTTGCCGATAGCTGGCCATAAACCGCTCCAGCCGATCCATGGTTTCAATCAGATCTTCAGGGTGTGGTAAAAACACGATTCTAAAATGATCCGGGTGCGGCCAGTTAAAACCGGTACCCTGAACCATCAGGACATGTTCTTCTTTTAGAAAATCCAGCGCAAACTGGACATCACTGGTGATATTAAACATTTCGGTATCAATTTTAGGAAAGACATAAAATCCAGCCTTGGGTTTGACACAGGACAGCCCCGGAATCGCATTGATCCGCTTGCAGACAATCTCCCGCTGTTCATACAGCCGTCCACCGGGCTTGAGCAGGTCATTCATGCTCTGATAGCCACCGAGTGAGGTCTGGATCGCATGCTGTCCTGGAACATTGGAGCACATTCGCATATTGGAAAGCATTTTGATGCCTTCAATATAGTCCTTTGCACCCTCCTTGTTGCCGGTCAGAATCATCCAACCGACCCGATAGCCAGGAATCCGATGCGATTTAGATAAGCCATTAAGGGTCACCACCAGCACTTCTTCGGTGAGCGTTGACATCGGAATATGAACATTGTCATCATAAAGAATCCGGTCATAGATTTCGTCAGCAAAAATGATCAGATTATTTTCCACTGCCAGATCGACAATCCCTTCCAGTATTTCTCGGGGATACAGGGCGCCGGTCGGGTTGTTAGGATTGATCACGACAATCCCCTTGGTATTCGGGGTAATCTTGCTGGCGATATCAGAAAGATTAGGGTTCCATTCATCTTCCTCATCACAGGTATAATAGACAGCGGTTCCGCCAGAAAGGTTGACGGCAGCCGACCACAGTGGGTAGTCCGGGGCTGGAACCAGAATTTCATCGCCATTGTCAAGCAGAGCCTGCATACAAAAAAGAATCAGCTCGCTGACGCCATTGCCAAGAAAAACATCATCGACCTTCAAATCCATCAGACCCTTGGTCTGATAATGCTGAACCACGGCCTTCCGGGCTGAAAAAATACCCTGGGAATTGCAATAACCTTCAGCGGTTTTCATGTTATATTTAATATCCTGAATAATTTCATCTGGGGCATTTAAATTAAAGGGGGCCGTATTGCCTGTATTGAGCATAATAATGTCAATGCCGTCCCGTTCCATGCGATCCGCCTCTTCGACCACCGGTCCTCTAATATCATAACAAACGTTGTCCAACTTCTTCGACTTTTTCACAGCTTTCATCACTACACTCAACTCCTTTAATATTAAATTTTAGATAAGATTACTCCAATGTATGGTCCTTTTTCATTTTTTCGATGATGTTGCGGTAGCCTTTGCCGTGTTTGAGGCAACGGTTGACCCGGCTGATGGTGGCCGAACTGGCTCCGGTCAGTTTTTCGACATCAATAAAGGTTTTCCCCTGGGACAGCAAGTAGGCAATTTCAAAGCGGTGGGCCATGTCTTCAATTTCTTTGATGGTACACAGGTCTTCCAGTAACAGATTACAATCCTTTTCGGTTTCAAGGGCTAAAATCGCCTGGGCCAGGACTTTTCTTTTTGCATTTGCTTCCATGGAGATTCCTCTTTCATTTCTAGTTATTCATCTGGGATGATAAAGAAATTTTCTTCCTAAAAAATTTTATCCATTGACACTTAATCTTATCTTTAGTGTATAATATGTTATCATAACACATTCATGTAAAGAAATAAATTGAAAGGTTGAACTTTATGAAATTATATAATACCCTGACCCAGAAGAAAGAAACCTTTGTCCCGATTGAAGCCGGCAAGGTCCGGATGTATTCCTGCGGACCGACTGTTTACAACTATTTTCACATTGGCAACGCCCGTCCCTTCATCGTTTTTGACGTGCTGCGCCGGTTTTTGGAATACACCGGTTACGAGGTCACCTTTATCCAGAATTTTACCGATGTTGATGATAAAATCATCAACCGCAGCCATGAAGAAGGGATTTCGCCTGGTGAAGTTTCTGAAAAATACATCAAGGAATATTTCACCGATGCCGATGCCCTGGGGATCAAACGGGCTACGGTTCATCCCAAGGTCAGCGAACATATCCCCGAAATCATTGCAATGATTAAAACCCTGGAAGCAAAAGGCCTGGCCTATAACGTCGATGGCAATGTCTATTACCGTGTTGATGCCTTTAACGATTATGGTAAATTGTCCAAACAGTCGCTTGATGATTTAAAATCCGGCGCCCGGATTGACGTCAATGACGAGAAGGAAAGTCCGCTGGATTTTGCTCTCTGGAAAAAGAAAAAAGATGGCGAACCCTATTGGGAAAGTCCCTGGGGCCAGGGACGGCCGGGCTGGCATATTGAATGTTCAGCGATGTCCAAAAAACACCTCGGTGAAACGATTGATATTCACGGCGGCGGCCAGGACCTGATCTTCCCCCACCACGAAAATGAGATCGCTCAATCGGAAGGCTGTTGCGGCAAACCCTTTGCCAACTATTGGGTCCACAACGGTTATATCAATATCGACAACGAAAAAATGTCCAAATCCAAGGGCAACTTCTTTACCGTTCGGGATATTGCCAAAACCTTCGATCTGGAAGCCGTCCGAATGTTCTTGTTAATGGCTCATTACCGCAGTCCGGTTAATTTCAGCGAACCGCTGCTAAAACAGGCCGCCAGTGCCCTGGAACGTTTATATACCGCTAAATTCCAGATGGCCTTCCTGCTCGAAAATACCACCGCTGAGACAGCCACCGAAACTGAACAGGTTTGGATTGATTCCCTGGCCAAATACAAGAACGATTTTATTGCTGCCATGGACGACGACATCAACACCGCCGATGCCATCGCCGTTATTTTTGAGCTGGTTCGGGATTTAAACTCCAACCTTAATGCTGCTTCTGCCAAACCGGCGATCATCGCCGGTCAGAACATTTTTGCCGAACTAACCGGCGTTTTAGGGCTGGCAGCAAAAGAAAAAGAAACCAGTCTGGATGAGGCTGTCGAAGAGCTGATCGCCCAACGCCAGGCCGCCCGCAAAGCCAAAGATTTTAAGCGGGCTGACGAAATCCGTGATGAACTGCTGGCTAAAGGTATTGTATTGGAGGATACCCGGGAAGGTGTCAAATGGAAAAAAGCCTGACTCCCGAACACTCTGATAACCTCAAAGCCATTCAGAATGCCATCGACAGGCACTACACCCGGGAACAGGCCGCTGCCATGAATCCGCTGGCGCTGGCCTATCTCGGTGATGGGATTTATTCAGACATGGTTCGCAAATATCTGCTCGGCTGCAATCACCAGAACGTCAACTTCATGACTAAAACCTCGATTCGCTATGTCCGGGCCAGTGCCCAGGCTCAAATCATCCGGGAACTGCTGCCGCAGCTTTCTGAAGCCGAGCAACGAATGGTTAAGCGCGGCCGAAACACCGCCTCACAGGTTCCCAAAAACGCCAACCCGTCTGACTACCGTTATGCCACCGGTTTTGAAGCTCTGATCGGTTATCTTTTTCTCTGTGGAGAACGGGAGCGGATGCGTGCGCTGATTTATCAGAGCATCGATATGATTAATGCATTGAATACAAAATAAAAAGCTCTTCAAGAATGTGTTCGCATTCTTGAAGAGCTTTTTATTTTGTGCCCTTAATTAACTGTCCTTTTTGTATAAAACGCCTATCCATTTTGCAGCAATACCGGCGCCGGCTCCCAGGTATCGAAGATGCTTCGCTGATATCGTCGGTACATATACAACTCGTACGCCAGACAAAATATTTCTGAGATAAAAAAACCATACCAGACCAAGTCCAGACCACCGGCTAAAGCCAGCAGATAGGTAACCGGCAGAAGAACAATCATTTGACGGATAAAAGAGGCAATCATACTGACATAGGCCTTGCCAATGGCCTGGAAACTGACACTGAGCATGATGGAAATCCCTGCCAGCGGAAAGGCCAGGCTGATGCTTCGCAGACAATTAATGCCAATGGCCGTCATTTCGGCGGTGGGGTTAAAGGCCATCATAATCTGGGCCGGGAATATCCAGAACAGCAGTGTGCCAATCATCATAATGGTTAGCGCCGCAGTAACCGCCACCTTCAGGGTTTCATTAAACCGTCCCCGATTTTTGGCCCCAAAATTAAAGCCGAAGATCGGCATCGCCCCCTGACCCAATCCAAAGATCGGCATAAAGATGATTGACTGAATTTTAAAATATACCCCAAAAACAGCCACCGCTGACATTCCAAAGCCTGCCAGAATCAGATTGTAGCCGGTAATCATCAACGATGCCAGGCCCTGCATAATCGCCGCCGGCAAGCCGACTTTAAAAATATCTTTGACAATTTTCGGATCGTAATGAAAGACCTGATAATTGAGTTCGAGAAAATTCTTATCGCTTTTGAAAATGACCAGCAACATATAGGCCATCCCCAAGAGCTGACCGATCACGGTGGCAATGGCCGCACCAGTCACTCCTAACGCCGGAAAGCCCAACCACCCAAAGATCATGATCGGGTCCAGAATAATATTGGCCACTGCGCCGATAATCTGACCCACCATTGGCTGGATCATTTCGCCGCTCCCCTGCAAGGTCGAATAAGCCGCCTGGGTAATGAAGCTACCAAAACAGAAAGCGGTAACGATCATCAAATAAGCCCGGCCCTGGTCGATGATATTGGCATTATCAGTAAAAAGACTGATAAAGGTTTCCGCTGTAAAAAATCCCATGATCCCCAGCACCGCTGCGATCAACATCGCCAGTAAGAAACCATGTTCCGCCACATTGGCGGCTTCACTTTTTTTATTCTGGCCCAATCGCCGTGAGATCGCTGAATTAATCCCGATTCCCAACCCGACAAACGATGAGATGATGATCATCTGAATCGGAAAGGCCAGGGAAACCGCCGTTAGCGCTTCTTCCCCAATTTGTGCCACAAAAATACTGTCAACAACATTGTACAGAGCTTGAATCATCATCGAAATAATCGCCGGAATTGACATTGAAAAGAGCAGTTTCGGGATCGGTACGATGCCCAGTTTGTTCTTTTTTTCAGAATGCGTGTCTTTCATGAAGCACCGCCTCTCATTTTTCTTTCAGTGCACGATCACCATCGGAGATCGAAAAAACCTGGATCCAAAGACACGTCAGCCTCACACCCAGGTTCAGTTCACACTCTAATTATTTTTTCTTTTTAGAGATTTCAACTTTTACTTTACGTTCTTTGATTATTTTCCCGTTTAATTTTTTTTCCACTTTTTTGGCCTGTTCTTCATCTACATCGACAAAGGTAAATTTGTCATACATATCAATGTTGCCGACTGCTGATGACGGAATTCCGCATTCACCGCAGATGGCTCCCAGGATATCCCGTTTTTGGGCATGATCCTTTTCGCCGACACTAATAAACAACCGTTTTGTTTTTTCCGGGCCAGCACGACGAGAACCGCCATCTCTGGAACCACCATCGCGACGACCGCGACCGTCCCGACGTGGCGCTGAATCAGACCGTCTGGGACGCCGTTCGACAGTGTTTAAATCTTCGGCTTCTGACAGCGGCAATTGGGCCTGCAGTAATACCGCGGCAATGGTTTCGGCCGTATAGCCTTTTTCGACCAATTCGTCAATAATTTTTACATAGGTATCTAATGTTCCCTTTTCAGTTCCCTTATCGGCCCGAATCTTGAAGCGTTCGTGGAAATGAGCAATCTTGATATCATTGATGACTTCACTAGTCGGAATCAGATCCCGTTCGATACTTTTTTTAGTATAATCGGTGATCTTCTTAAGTCTGAACTGATCACGGGATCGTGCCAGAGTCAGGGAGATTCCGCTTTTCCCGGCCCGACCGGTTCGACCAATCCGATGAACATAATATTCTTCATTATCCGGCACATCGTAATTAAAGACGATATCCACATCATCCACATCAATCCCTCGAGCCGCCACATCAGTTGCCACCAGAATATTCAGGTTACCGCGGCTAAAATCTTTTAACACGGCCATTCGCGACATTTGACGCATGTCACCATGAATTTTGTCGACTGAATAACCCAGTTTCTTCAGATCATCCGTGATTTCATCGACATATTTTTTGGTATTGCAAAAAATCAGGGATCGTTGGGGTTTATAAACATCCAGCAGGCGGGTAAGGGCTTCAAACTTATGGTGGTCGCTGATGTTAAAATACTTTTGTTCGATACTGGTCGCCACCATGGTTTTCGGTGAAATTTCCACTAAGACCGGATTTTTCTGGTAAGTTTCGGCAATTTTTAATATCGGTTTGGGCATCGTTGCCGAGAATAAGACGGTCTGAATTTCATGGGCGATTTCATCAAGGATCAATTCAATGTCCTCGCGGAATCCCATGTTCAGCATTTCGTCAGCTTCATCCAGCACCACCATTGAAACATCGTTCAATTTTAACGTTTTTCGACGCATATGATCCATCACCCGGCCAGGGGTACCAACAACGATCTGGACTCCGGATTTCAGATCTCGGATCTGATTTTCAATCGATGCCCCGCCAAAAATCGGCAAGACTTTGATGCCTTTTTGATATTTAAGTACTTTTCTAAATTCGTCTGAGACCTGTACGGCCAACTCCCGGGTTGGACATAGAACTAAAACTTGTACTTTCTTTATTGAAGGGTCAAGCTTTGTAATGGCTGGAATCGCAAACGCAACCGTTTTTCCTGTTCCGGTTTGTGATTTTCCAATGAGGTCTCCTCCCATCATCAATTGTGGTATCGCTCGCTCCTGGATTTCGGTCATTTCTACAAAGCCCATTTCTTCGATGCCTTGCAGCAGTTGTTCATTAATTTGTAATTCTGTAAATTTCATTTAGTATCCTTTCTCGAATATATAACATCTTATTTTAAACCAAATTAAATAATAATGCAAGTTTGTTTTAGATCAATTAAGAAATGATGCTCATAATTCATGTCCAATCTAAATTATTTCTGGTTTGGCACATTTATATAAAATTTCTGGCTATCAAATATACAAATAGTGTATAATACGGCTATAAACATCCTGTGTTTATCTTATTCGTTCATACTGAGATTATGAATAATTTTTGGAGGAAACACCATGTCTACTTTTGGAACCCGATTAAAACGACTGCGAATTAACAAGGATATGACCCAGCAAGATTTTGCTGAGCATTTTGATTTAAACAAAAGCTCAATTTCCAAGTACGAGAAGGATAAAAACCTTCCTGAAAACCAGCTACTGGTTGAAATTGCCGATTATTTTGATGTATCGGTTGATTATCTGCTTTGTCGCACTGACAACGCCACATCCCTCAATGATGCCAAACTCAAATCGGAGGGTTCATTAAACTCGGCCGAACAATTAGTTAAACCATTGGAAATGAAAGACCTGCTGGGACTTTTCGGATATGCCATGACCAGCGAAGAGGGCAAGCGGGAAATTCTCGATTTTATTAACTTCAAACACGAAGTTTTGCTCCAACATTACGCCAAAAAAGAATCCTAAAAAAAGAAGCTGTTTTCGGACAGCTTCTTTTTTTATCAACTTAACCGATTGGTTCCATTTTTTCGAGGCTCTTAAGCCATTGGGTTGCGTGAGCATCCGAGGGCATCCGCCAGTCGCCGCGGGGCGAAAAAGAAACTGAACCTACCTTGGGCCCATCAGGCAGGCAGTTGCGTTTAAATTGCTGGCTGAAGAAACGATGGTAAAAGCTTTTCAGCCATTTAAAAATCACTACCTTTTCATAGCTGCCGTCAAAGGCCTTACCGGCCAGAAAATACACTTTTTCGGGGGAAAAGCCATGGCGCACCATTTGATACATAAAGAAATCATGGAGCTCGTAAGGACCGACGGTTTCTTCTGTTTTTTGGGCAATTTTTCCATCGGCATCCGGCGGCAGCAGTTCCGGGGAAACCGGGGTGTCCAGAACATCATAGAGAATTTTGCGAATATCTGCTTCCGGTGAATGATCAGCCACCCACTCGACCAGATAACGAATCAGCGTTTTGGGCACACTCGCGTTAACACTATACATCGACATATGATCGCCATTATAGGTGGCCCAGCCCAGGGCCAATTCCGAAAGATCCCCGGTGCCGATAACAATTCCCCCCAGTTTATTGGAAAGATCCATCAGAATCTGAGTTCGTTCCCGGGCTTGGGAATTCTCATAAGTGACATTATGCAGATCAATGGGATGTCCGATATCCTTAAAGTGAGCAGTACAGGCCTCGACAATCGAAATCTCGTGGAAGCTGGCACCGAGACTCTTGATCAAGGCTACAGCATTATCGTAGGTGCGATCAGTGGTGCCGAAGCCGGGCATCGTGACAGCGTGGATTTTTTCCCGGGGGATACCAAAGCGGTCACAGACACTGACACAAACCAGCAGTGCCATGGTGGAGTCCAGTCCCCCGGAAATCCCCACCACCATCGGGGCATTGCCGATATGAGCCAGGCGGGTAGCCAAACCAATGGTTTGGATATTAAAGATTTCTTCACATCGTTCACTGCGACGGTTGGGATCTGCTGGAACAAAAGGCTGAGGATTGACCTCCCGGTCAAAATCATTGGTGCCCAAGGTTTCAAATGCAATGGTCCGGTAGAAATGGTCATTAAGCAGATCAACCGAGTCTCCAAAGCCATTTTGCATCTGCCGGTCATGATTTAAGGATTCCACATCAATATCGCAAATCAGCAGTTCATTTCCGAGGTTAAATTTGGGCAACTCTTTAAGCAAGATTCCCCGTTCACAGATAATCGCATTGCCGCCAAAAACCAGATCACTGGTGGATTCGCCAAATCCTGCTGAAGCGTAGAGATAGGCCGCATTACAGCGTCCCGATTGGGAGCGGATCAGTTCTCTACGGTAATCACTTTTGCCCACTACCTCATTACTGGCCGAGGGATTAAGAATCACCGTTGCGCCAGCCAGGGCATGAAAGCTTCCCGGGGAAATCGGTACCCACAGGTCCTCACAGATTTCAACCGCGACCACAAACTCTTCCCGATGAACATGCTGAAAAAGCAGATCCGAACCAATCGGGACTGTTTGGGAACAGATGGTGATTTCTGTCCGGTTCAAAGATTTTGCTGAAGCAAACCAACGTTTCTCATAAAACTCCTGATGATTGGGAATATAGGTTTTGGGCACAATCCCCAGTATTTTACCATCATTTAACAGCGCTTGGCAGTTATACAGACTGCCGTTAATAGCCAGGGGCAGGCCCACCGCCATCAGCATTTTTTTTCCGTCCGACCATTGGCAGAGACTGTCCAGTGCCTTACGGGCGTTTTTTTGCAGTTCCCGCTGAAAGAACAGATCGCCACAGGTGTACCCGGTGATCCCCAACTCCGGAAACAGTAAAACTTCTACACCCTGATCCCAGGCCCTGCCTGCCATTTCAATCATTTCACTGAGGTTATATTGACAGTCCGCCAATTTTAGTTTGGGAACAGCACAGGCCGTTCTGAAAAACCCATATTTATGCATTTATTTCACCTTATATCTTAATTATTTTTATTATAACTGTTCTACTATTCCTCATTATATCCCCATTTATAATCCAAGACAATCATATTTTATTTTCCACAGCCTGTGTCTAACTTAAACTATTTTATCAACAACTACCCTGTTTGTTGTTTTCCCATTACATTGGCGCTATTGGTTCTTTTCCCATTCAATCCACATACTTATCCACATTATCCACAGGCAAAACCGATGTTCTCCACAGCTTTATCCGAACCCTATCCACAATTTTAAGGTTATCCACAGATTTGTTGTTAATATATCTTGTGTGTGCAGCCATAAAAAAAATCAAGATCTGGGATCTCGATTTTTTTATTTACTATTTTTTTGTGGCTAAAGCCGCTTTGACAAAGCTCTGAAACAACGGATGCGGTTTGTTCGGTCGGGATTTAAACTCCGGATGCGCCTGAGTGGCCACAAACCAGGGATGATCTTTAATTTCAATCATTTCAACAAGCACCCGGTCAGGTGACATGCCTGAGAAGACCAGTCCTTTTTCTTCAAGTTGCGAAATAAAATCATCATTGACTTCGTAACGATGGCGATGGCGTTCGCTGATATTTTTCTCCCCATAGGCTTCCATGGCTTTTGAACCTTCCAGCAGTTCGCAGGGGTATAATCCCAAACGCATGGTACCGCCCATATCAATGATTTTTTTCTGTTCTTCCATCAGATTTATGACGGGGTAAGGTGTTTCCGGATCCAACTCAATACTATGCGCACCGGCCAGTCCGGCCACATTACGGGCAAATTCGATAACGGCCAGCTGCAGACCCAGACACAGACCTAAAAAAGGCACCTTGTTTTCCCGCGCGTATTGAATCGCATGAATCTTCCCTTCTACCCCGCGGTGGCCAAATCCCCCCGGGACAATGATTCCATCGAGATCTTTGAGCATCCGGTCAACATTCTCTTCGTTAATGTCTTCGGAATGAATCCACTTGATCACCACCTCAGAGTTATTGCCAATCCCACCATGACGCAGGGCTTCGGCCACCGATAAATAAGCATCGTGAAGTTCCACATATTTTCCCACTAAACCGATGGTTACCTTATTTTCCAGACTTTTGGCCTTTTTAACCAGGTCTTTCCATTCACTCAGGTCTGGTTCTTGACACTCGATATGGAGTTTTTCGCAAACCAATTCGGCCAGGCCTTCTTTTTCGAGCATTAAGGGGACTTCATAAAGTTCGGCGGCATCCATATTGACGACCACCGCTTTTTTATCGACATTGCAGAACAATGAAATTTTGCCCTTCAGTCCTTCCTCCACCTCTTTTTCGGAGCGGAGCACAATAATGTCGGGCTGAATCCCGATACTGCGTAGTTCTTTGACCGAATGCTGGGTCGGTTTTGTTTTCAGCTCGCCAGCTTTTCCCAGAAAAGGCAACAAAGTGACATGGATATATAAGACATTTTCAGCGCCCAGATCGCCCTTGAATTGTCTGATCGCCTCCAGATAGGGCAGACTTTCAATATCTCCGACAGTTCCGCCGATTTCAGTGATGACCACATCGGGATGGCTGTACTCGGTGACCCGCAGAATACCGTCTTTTATTTCATCGGTAATGTGGGGAATAACCTGAACCGTTCCGCCCAGGTAATCGCCGCGGCGTTCCTTTGAGATCACATTCCAATATACTTTTCCGGTGGTGACATTGCTGTACTTGGACAGGTTTTCGTCGGTGAATCGCTCGTAGTGACCGAGATCCAAATCCGTTTCTGCGCCATCATCAGTGACAAAAACTTCCCCATGCTGATAAGGACTCATCGTTCCGGGATCGAAGTTCAAATAGGGATCAAATTTCTGGATCGACACCTTAAGCCCCCGGGACTTCAGCAATCGACCCAATGAAGCACTTGTAATGCCCTTTCCTAAAGAAGATACTACACCACCAGTGACAAAAATATACTTTGTTTGCATTAATTTACCGACTCCTTTTTCTTTTACATTTTCGTATTATTTCAACAAAAAAATCACTGCAAAAAATGAGTTTTTTTTTTGCAGTGATGCAATTAACAATACTATATAGTTTAACATTTTTTTTATAAAATACAATAATATTTTTGTTTTTAATACTAACTTTTTGATGATACCACTTTTTTCTTAAAGAATAAAGAAAAAAACACACATAAAATGACACAGTGAACCTAAAATTACAAAAATATGAAATAATTCGTGAAAACCGAAATTTTCGCCAAAATTCGGTTTTTTAATGGCATAGATCACCCCACCAATCGTGTACATCACACCGCCGCCAACCAGCAGAACGAAACCCGGTCGGGGTAAGGCCTGATAGAGCGGCCCTAAAACAAACAGGGCAAACCACCCCTGAAAAATATAGAGTCCGGTTCCCAGCCACCTTGGCATATGGATCCAGGCAACTTTCAAAACAATCCCCACTAGGGCTACCCCCCAGATCGCCACCATCATCGCCACCCGCATGGTTCCGGTTAAGCAAAGCAGACAAAATGGGGTATAGGTTCCGGCAATCAGAATAAAAATCATCGCATGATCCAATTTTTTGAGATGCAGAATTTTTTCCTTGCTGCCCTGAGAAGCATGGTATCTGAAGCTGGTGCCATAGAGACAGATCAGCCCCACTCCAAAAGCCAGCACTGAAATCAGCGTCAAGGGAGTCAGATCATCTTCAGCAATAATTAATATCAACATGGCCATGATGCCAAAAGCAGATAAAACTGCGCCAATTAAATGGGTTAACGCATTGATCGGTTCTCTAAACTGATTCATATTTTATCCTTTCTGTTACTCAAGAATTCTTCGCTAACACTATACCATACTTTTTAAATTTTGTGCAACTGGATTCCACTTAGGAAAAACACCTGTCAAACCAATTGCTGATCTAAACAGGTGTTTCGGCGAGTTAAAAATGATGTTCTTACCCGTTTCGAACCGCTACCCCTTCAAAATCATCATGGGTGCTCATTTGACCAGCAGGAATGATGCAAAAACCCTCCTGCCACTGCCCGGTTACCAGTTTTTTAAGCGGTGTAATACTGCCCTGATCAACTACCACTTCCAGATCGATGAGTTGACCAATTTCGTTTACCCGGGGCAGTGAATCCGCCACCGCATAGGCTCCCGTATCGATCAGCATCAGGTTTTGATAGTTTCTAAACATAATCTCCATCACCTTTTTTGCCCGTTTTTCGCCATATTTTTCACAGTTATGGGCATACTCCTTATCCAGCGACTTATCCCCCCGAAGCCACCCCTCAGTTAAAAAGTAGGTTGATGTTCGAATCCGTTCCAGGTTCACCTTTTCTGAAAGCAGGATATCAATACAATCCCCATAGCGGGGGATAATCAGGGTCGCCTTTTCACTTTTTAAACCCAGCAGTCCATTGCCGCAATTACCATAGGCGAACAAGAGCTGATCATAATCATTTTCGGCTTTGTCTATTTCTTGTTGGAGCGCATTTTTCAGTCGTTCCGGCGAGTCATGGAGCAGATTGGACATCCAGACGGTATCCATTGTTACCCCGGTTTGTTGCATGGCCATTTCAACCTCATCCCGGATCGTTTCACAGGCTATTAATAATCTCTTCATTTATTTTTTACACCTTTTTTCTGTTTACGCTTTCAAGCGTTTTATTTATATACTATTTTTCTGCACTATCCCCAGTATAACCAAGAATCCCCGGTTTTCAAGAAAAATTTCAGATAAAATTTCCCCTCGATAATTTTTTGTCGATCAGTGACTTTATGTTATAATATCATCGTCAATTAATCTTAATATTAGGAGAAGAAAATGGATAAAAGCAAGTTCCGCAAAGAAACCCTGGCACGTCGTAAAGAAATTTACTGTGCTGACACTGACGCAAAAATTATCGAACGATTCCTGGAAAGTGATCTTTATAAAAACGCCGACTGGATCATGGCCTATGTCAGTTTCGGCACCGAAATCTATACCCATGATTTTATCAAAAAAGCCTTAGCCGATGGCAAACATATTGTTGTTCCCATCTGTAATATTTCCGATCATACCGTAACCCTGTCCGAGCTGATCAATTTTCCCGACGATCTGGAAGAGGGCAACTATGGGATCCTCGAAGTTCGCGAAGAATGTATGCGCGTTGTCGATCCTAAAAAAATCGATCTGGTGATGGTTCCTGGCTGCGCCTTCTCACCATCGGGACACCGAATGGGCTTTGGCGGCGGCTATTACGACCGTTTTCTGGAAACCATCAGTGACGACTGTATTACTGTGGCACTGATTCGCGAAGACTTTATTTTTGATAAGATTCCAATGGAAGAACATGATAAAAGCGTTCAATTCATGGTTACTGAAAACTGTGTAAATTGTTGTCCGATTCAGGAGGCCTA
This sequence comes from uncultured Lachnospiraceae bacterium, assembly GCA_964510565.1. GTDB lineage: Bacteria > Bacillota > Clostridia > Eubacteriales > Eubacteriaceae > Acetobacterium. The sequence goes on from CAZEBY010000048.1 coordinate 19,612, forward strand.
ATTTAACATGAACGTTACCGAAGCCATCAACTACATTGAAGCCACCCATAAGTTTGGCACCCGATTAGGACTGGAAAGCATGAACCTGTTACTTACTGCAATGGGTAATCCCCAGGATAAACTCAAGTTTATTCATATTGCCGGCACCAATGGCAAAGGATCGA
>CAZEBY010000049.1:0-19040 GCA_964510565.1 uncultured Lachnospiraceae bacterium
ATCTTTTTGTGATTGGTGAAGCGGAAGAAGTGATCCTAAAAATTATGGCTGCCCATCGGGAGTGGAAAAAAGCTGGCGGCAGCCGTCAGGAATTTTTGAAAATGGCAGCTCAGATTGAAGGGGTCTATGTTCCAGCTTTTTATGAAGTTTGCTATGATGAGACAACCGGGGTGATTACCGCTTTCATGCCAATTACTGATGCCGCTCCGGCGACGATTCGCAAACAATTTATTGAAGACCTCGATCAGGTATACTTCCCGGATAAAATCGTGGTCTCCTATACCGAAACTGTGCATGACCGGATCAGCTATGAAATTTTCCGGGGCTGCGGCCGGGGTTGCCGCTTTTGCCAGGCCGGGATGATTTATCGACCAACCCGGGAAAAAACCGTGCCGACGATTCGCGAAAAGATCAAAGCCCTGATCGAATCGACGGGCTATGACGAGGTTTCACTGTCATCCCTGAGCACTGGTGATTACAGTCAGATTGAAACCCTGATCAAAGATCTGGTGGCAGAGTATGAAGATGGCAAGGTCAGTATTTCGCTGCCATCACTGCGAATCGACTCCTTGAGCATTGCGATGCTGGAAGAGATTCAGAAAGTCCGAAAAACCGGGCTGACTCTGGCTCCGGAAGCCGGAACTCAACGGATGCGGGATGTCATTAATAAAGGCGTGACCGAAGAAAACCTGCTTGATACGGTGCGAACCGCTTTTGAGAAAGGGTGGGGACATGTCAAACTGTACTTCATGATTGGACTGCCCGGTGAAACGCTGGAAGATATTGAAGGTATTGCCGATTTAGGGCAAAAAGTGGTTGAGGAATATTTTAAAATTGATCGGGAGCTTCGCAATAAAAGTCTGAAGGTAGTGTTAAGCACCTCTTCCTTTGTCCCCAAACCGTTCACCCCCTTCCAGTGGATGGGTCAGAACACCCAGGAAGAATTTAAAACTAAACAGCGTCATTTAAAAGCCAGCATCAAAGACCGCAAGATTTCCTATAGCTGGCACGACAGCGGGGTCAGCTTTTTGGAGGCCGTTTTTGCTAGAGGTGACCGCCGTTTGGGTCAGGTGCTGGAAAAAGCCCATCAGAAAGGCTGCCGCTTTGATGGCTGGGGCGAATACTTTGATCTGCAAAAATGGACCGAGGCCTTTGCCGAAGCCGGAATCGATCCGGATTTCTATGCCTTAAGGAACCGGAACTACGAGGAAATCCTGCCCTGGGATTTTATTGACACTGGGGTTACCAAGAAATTCCTGTTCGCCGAGGCCCAAAAAGCCGAGGCCGCTGTTACTACCCCCTTCTGCCCGGAAAACTGCTCAAATTGCGGTATTATGGAATTCAAGAAAGGATGGAAATGCAATGGTTAAAATTCGATATCAGTTTAAACGCTCCACACCGCTGCGGTTTTTATCCCATCTGGACCAGCAACGTCTGTTTCAACGGGCTTTTCGGCGGGCTAATCTCCCGGTTGAATACTCCCAGGGTTTTAATCCTCATCCCAAAATGTCATTTGCCCTGGCAATGTCGGTGGGTTTAACCAGTGATTGTGAATATGGCGAAGTGATTGTGTCCGAGGACATCGATGAGAAAACTTTTATCAACCGGATCAACCAGGCCTTGCCGACTGGTCTTGAAGTTGTCACAGCAAGAATCTGTGAGTCCGGGGTCGAATCACTTTCGGCCTCACTGCGTCAGAGTGTCTACCGACTGCGGATCTCAGTGCTGCCAGGAACTGAGTTAACCGCATTGACGGCCGCCCTGGAATCATTTTTGGCACTGCCGCAAATTCTGGTTCAAAAAAGAAATAAAAGAGGAAAGTTTGTCGAAAAAGACATCCGACCCTTTATCGAATCGATTACAGTGTATGATGACGCCGAAAAAGATAAGGTCAATCTCCAAATGACCCTTAAATATATTGAACAACAATGTGTGAAACCGGAGCAGGTTTTGGCAAGCTTTAATGAGCAACATGGTGCCGTTTTTGTGATTGATCCGACGCTCGAATTACACCGCGAAAAACTGCTGCTTAAAGCCGATGCTTAAGGTTTACAAAAGAAATAAAAACGTTTACAAAAAAAGGCTTTACTTTCTAAAAAAACATGCTATAATTTAGCTAATCAAAGATCAACTCGAACCTTTTCTTGATTGCCTGACTTGGTCATTGCAAAGTAAATAAACCCTAACTGCCGATAAAATCTAAAAAGAAAGCGGTGCTCCGTTAAAGATCATAATTTAACCCGAGACCGGATGGAAAATAGTTTTATTGATTGTTCCTTCCGAATATGCAAAAGAAACGGATCCTAATGGGGTGTTTGCATCTTCAATCATAGTGTGATTAATTGGAGATCGGTATTTACATTATGGGTAATAAACATCATGTGCTAATTAATGATGTCGCCATAAATAGAAATAATGGATCAAAAGGAATCGCCTCTGATAGAAGAAACAATGTGCAAAGAAAAACGGGTGAACCATTCGGATAAATCAAATTGAAGAATAAAGTCCCCCCAATTTGTCGTTAGGTGTTTGTGACATGAGAAAAGTGAAAAAGAAGATTTTTGTAAATCGAAAGGGGTGAGTCCAAAAGGAATGACACCTGAAATCGAAAGCTAATGCCGGTTCTGCATCGCGATGTGGGATCGGCTTTAGTGTTTTTTGTTTTCATGCGTCTTTTCCTGGTTGGAATAGTTGTTAATTACCCCCGATCCGAGTAAAATAGATCTATAAAGAACTGATAAAAAACTGATTGTGAAAGTGAGGATTTGTGATGAAAACTTATGCTTTAATTATTTTAAAACCCGATGCCCTTGCAGCCGGATTGGCAGAGCTGATCCTGCAACGCTTTATTGAAAAGGGGTTCCAAATTGAAATGATTGGATATAAGACTGTTGATGAAACCCTGATCTTAACTCATTATATCCATGTGGTTGAAAAACTGGGTGAGTCTTTTAAAAATATGGCGATTGCCGCCTTTGTTGGAAAACCAATGATTCCGATTATTCTAAGTCAGGACAGTGATAATGCCATTGCCAATTCCCGGGAATTAACCGGTGCCACTGATCCCTCGAAAGCCGAGGCAGGAACGATCCGTGGTGATCTGGGCACCGACTCGTTCTTACATGCCGATCGGGAAGAGCGTTGCTGTAACAACCTGATTCATTGCAGTGATTCGAACGAATCCTTATTGGCTGAATTAAAACTCTGGTTTAAACCAGCTATATTTGAACTTTTTTCGTCTCGGGTTAAAGTTGTTAACTAAAGTGTGGATTAACATGCCGGTTATTGCGCGAGTATAAAAAAGATTAACTTTGCCAGAGTAGGTTTAATCGTTTCAGTAATTGACAATAATTACCTTTCAAACGATCCACTCAACCGCTGCTGGTAAATACTTGTCATTGCCCAGTTTAGGCTAATTGGGTATTGTGAAGTGTCGGAAATAGTGATAAAATGATCCCACTATAATTATAGGGGGGTTAAGATGAATTTTTCGGAAATTATTGCAGCTGTCAACAATTTTGTTTGGGGGCCTGTAATGCTTGCTTTACTGATGGGAACCGGGATCTTTTTGACAGTCCGGTTAAAGTTTTTGCCATGGCGAAACTTGGGTTATGCGTTAAAATCGGTTTTTGCCAAACAGGATCAGGCAAAAAAAGATTCAAGTGGTGATATTTCACCCTTCCAGTCTCTAATGACGGCGCTGGCCGCAACGATTGGTACTGGAAACATTGTTGGTGTGGCTACCGCGATGGTTTTGGGGGGACCAGGGGCTCTGGTGTGGATGTGGATCAGTGCTTTGTTTGGTCTTTCGACAAAATATGGCGAAAGCGTATTGGCGGTTAAGTACCGGGAAACCAACAAAGAAGGCGAAATGGCTGGCGGACCGATGTATGCCATGAAAAACGGCTTTAAAAACAAAACCATCGGCTCGGTGCTGGCAGTACTGTTCTCAGCTTTTGCTGTAATTGCTTCTTTTGGAATCGGTAACATGACCCAGGCCAATTCGATTGCCAGTGCTGTTGTTGGCACGTTTGGTGTTCCTACCTGGATTACCGGAGCAGTGATTACGATTCTAGCACTTGTTGTACTGCTGGGTGGGATTAAAAGTATCGGCCGAGTATGTGGTGTAATTGTGCCCTTTATGGCAGTCTTTTATTTTATTGCCGGTATATTAGTAATTATTATTAATTTTGCAAATCTGCCAGCCGGTATTTCACAAATCTTTGCGATGGCCTTTTCACCTACAGCCGTGGCTGGTGGGGTTGGTGGTACCGTCATTGCCAGCATGCTCAGTGCGATGCGCTGGGGTGTGGCCCGAGGGGTATTCTCCAATGAAGCCGGTTTAGGTTCGGCACCAATCGCGGCTGCGGCAGCTAAAACTGATCATCCATCTCGTCAGGGTTATATCAATATGACTGGGACCTTCTTTGATACTCTGGTGGTCTGTTCCATTACCGGTCTGGTTATCGCTTCTTCCGGAATGTTGGGAACCATGACAGAAGCCGGGAAATTATTAAGCGGTGCAGCGTTAACCATTGCTGCCTTTGAATCAGCGTTGGGTCCGATTGGTGCTTATATTGTCACGATCGGGATCATGCTGTTTGCTTTCTCGACGATTTTAGGCTGGGAATACTATGGTGAAAAATCACTGGAATACTTGATCAAAGCTCCGATTGCTGTCAAGGTCTATCGCCTGTTTTACAGTTTGATCGCTTTTGTCGGCGCTACCACCGCCCTGCAGATTGTCTGGGATTTCTCTGATACGATGAATGGTCTGATGGCGATTCCCAATCTGATTTCGTTATTGGTTTTAAGCAATGTCATTGCGAAAGAATGTTTTGATTATGAAGAAAAAGTGATCCAACCGGAACGCGAATTACGAAAATTAGGAAAATCAGCAATTGTCGATAACGAATAATTGGTAACTACAAAAAAAGAGTGTCCGCAGATAATAAATAAACTGCGGACACTCTTTTGTACTATTTGATTTTTCGGGCATGTACCGCAAAGCGGGCATCGTCAAAGGTGTAGATACAGGTGGACAGCGTCAGCACTTCATCGTCCGGGGAAATGACGACGCCGGTGTCATAGAGAGACCGCGCTTTGAGCCGGTTCATATAGTTAATAAACTCAGTGTCGTTAGCAAAGATCGGCTGGCGATAATCGTATTCGGATTCGGTAATATAAACCGAGAAGATTTCCCAATCCCCGGGATTGCCAGGCTGGTCAAACTGAATCACCGGATGGGCTTTAAAATAGGCCTGATCCTGATAATTCCATAAGCTGCCAAACATCGATTCATCTGACATATAATGACCATAGAGAACATGGTTCCGGGTTGTGACCGGGTCACACAGGTAGTCCCGGAAGATGGATCCCTCAAAGGATGATTCCTTCGAAAAGTTATGAGACAGATAAAAATCATTATCGATTGTTTGAGTAACCGGGTATTCCAGTGGTGTACCTTCAATTTGCACCCAACCGATGGTTTCGGGGTTGATCGCCCGCAGCGCATTAAAATCAATCCGATCGGCAATTTCGGTGTGATTCTCTTTGGCAACGGCAATAATTCTGTCTTTTTGCATGTTCTGACTGATTTTGGGATAGAAATTATAAAGAATAACTCCCAGCGAGAGAACAATCATTAAAACAACGACCACGATCTTTATTCTCGGCATAATTTTTTGCAATTTTATTTTCCTCCTCTAGCTCATTTAGCTTTATTATACCCAATTATCATTAGAATCAACAAAAATAATTCAATTGTCTGTCTAAAGGATTTTAGGCTGTTTAAGATTTAAATTAATTTTATTGACTTTGTTCACGCGACATGTTATTATTTATAAAGTTATGTAGCCGCACACACAAGGTTTTAAGTCGAAAGCACCTTTTGTGGCGAGTCTGGTATGAGGAGGTGTAGAATCATGTATGCAATTATTAAAACAGGTGGTAAACAATACCGGGTTCAGGAAAATGATGTCATTCAAATTGAAAAAATCAATTTCACAGAAGCTGATGTTAAAGAAATTACCTTTACTGAAGTTTTAGCAGTTAACAAAGATGGCGAAATGATCATTGGGACTCCAGTGGTTGAAAACGCTGTTGTTAAAGCTGAAATTCTGGAAGTTGCTAAAGGACCTAAGGTTATTATTTACAAGTATAAATCTAAAAAAGATTATCGTAAAAAACAAGGTCATCGTCAGCCATTCATGAAAGTTAAAATTACTGGCATCCAAGCTTAGGCAATTATGATTTCAGTAAAGATTCAAGGTAAGCATAATAAAGCGAATGAAATAATCGTGTCAGGTCATGCCGGTTTTGCCGATCATGGTGAGGATATTGTTTGTGCAGCTGTTTCGGTTTTAACCATCAGCATCTTAAACGGACTCACTGAAATTGTTGGACGCAAGGATCTCGGCGAGGTAGTTGAAGAAGGTTATGTCCGTTTCAACATTCCCGAGGTTACTGATGAACCAATGAAATCAAAGACAGAGACACTTATTTCGACTTATCTTCTGGGAATCCGGGGGATCAAGGAAGCTTATGGAGATTATATCCAGTTTGAAGAACAATAAATAGGAGGTGAACAACATGTTAAAAATGAACCTTCAACTATTCGCCCATAAAAAAGGGGTTGGTAGTTCAAGAAATGGTCGAGACAGTGAATCTAAACGTCTTGGCGTAAAAAGAGGCGACGGTCAATTCGTACTGGCAGGAAATATTCTAGTTCGTCAAAGAGGAACAAAGATTCACCCTGGCACTAACGTTGGAAAAGGCGGAGATGATACCTTATTCGCTTTAGAAGATGGAATCGTCCGTTTTGAAAGAAAAGGCAGAGATAAAAAACAAGTAAGTATTTATCCTCGGGAAGCCATCTAGTTTCCCAGTGACAAAATAATACAGCCATAAAACCTCTTATGCTCGTTTTGACAAGATAAGAGGTTTTATTTTTATGTTGTACGGATAGATACCATCAAAAAAGCGAGGTAGCAATGTTTGTAGATAAAGCAGAGATAATTCTGAAGGCTGGTAACGGCGGCCACGGCGGGATGAGTTTCCGCCGCGAAAAATACGTTCCCAATGGTGGCCCTGATGGTGGCAACGGTGGTCATGGCGGCAATATTGTGTTAATGGCCGACAATGGTTTTCGAACCCTGATGGAATTTAAATATAAAAGAAAACACAAGGCAGAAAGCGGCGGCAATGGTACCGGCGGTCGTTCTACCGGTAAAACCGGAGAAGATCTGATTCTCAAGGTGCCGGTGGGAACAATTGTTAAAGATAAGGAAACCGGACGGGTCATCTGCGATCTTTCAGAACACGGGCAGAAATTCCGGGTGGCCGAGGGCGGCCGCGGTGGTCGCGGGAATATGAATTTTGCCACCGCCACCAGACAGGCGCCTCGCTTTGCTCAGGGTGGGGTGAAAGGTCAGGAGCGGACCGTTGTTCTGGAACTGAAGTTGCTGGCTGACGTCGGTCTGATCGGTTTTCCCAACGTTGGCAAGTCAACCCTGCTATCGGTCATCACCAAAGCCAAGCCTAAGATTGCCAATTATCATTTTACCACCATCGTTCCGAATCTCGGAGTGGTAGAATGGCGGAATTTTGACCCCTTTGTGATTGCTGATATTCCCGGCTTAATTGAAGGCGCCCATGAGGGCACCGGTCTGGGCGATCAGTTTCTCCGCCATGTGGAACGCACCAAGTTGCTGATTCATCTGCTCGATGCTTCCGGCAGCGAAGGCCGGGATCCGCTTGATGATTTTAAAAAGATTAATTTTGAGTTGGAAAAATACAACGAAAAATTGGCCAAGCGGGTGCAGATTGTTGCTTTGAATAAGGTTGATTTAATTTCTGAACCGGATGAAACGGATGCTTTGAAAGCTGAACTGGAAAAATTGGGCTATGAGGTCTTTATTATTTCAGCGGTTACTGGTCAGGGCCTTAACGAGCTGTTAAGCCGGACAATCACCTTGCTGGAAGAAATTGGTGAAGTAGAACCAATCTTTGATTTTGAACCGGAAGCTGAGACCATCTACACGCCGGACTTCAAAGAGAAGGAATTTACCGTTGAAAAATTCGATCATCTATATGTCGTGAAGGGTGCCTTCCTGGAACGCCTGATTAATTCCGTAAACTTTGAAGATTTGGATTCGATCGGCTTCTTCCAGCGGGTGCTCAAAGACAAGGGCGTATTCGCTGAGCTGGAAGAAATGGGTATCCAGGATGAAGATGTGGTCCAGCTGGAAGACATCGAATTTGAGTATTTTAAATAGATTTCCCGCTAGATTATATGTTATAATAGCGTCGTAGAAAGTAGAGAAAAAATGTTAACGAGTAAACAAAGAAGTTATCTAAGAAAGCTGGCCATGGAGATCCCCGATATCATTTTTGTCGGCAAGGATGGGGTTACCCCACAGGTGATCATTCAGACCAGGGACGCCATCATTGCCCGGGAACTGATCAAGGGTAAGGTCCAGAATAATTCCCTGGAAGATGTGGGGGATGTCGCTCGGGAACTGGCAGCCGCTACCAAATCGGAGATTGTTTGCACCATCGGCAATAAATTCATCCTTTATAAAAAGAATTTATTAAAAACTAAAATTGAGGTGCCAACCAAAAACCAGAAACCGATCAAGCGGGTTAAGAAAAAAGCCTTGAGTCCATCACGAAAGTTCACGAATTCATAATAAAGTAAGGGTTTGCGATGAAGAAAAAAATAGGTCTTCTGGGAGGAAGTTTTAATCCCATCCATACGGGCCATCTGCTGCTGGCGGAGTCGGCCCGGGATCAATATGAATTGGATAAGGTTTTGTTTATTCCCACCGGGAATAATCCCTTTAAATTATCTCAGGATGAAATTGCCCGGGAACATCGCCTGAAAATGGTGGAACTGGCGATCGCCGGCAATGACAGCTTTGAAATTCTGACCCATGAAATCGACCAGAATGGCATCACCTATACCATTGACACCATTAACGCGATTAAAGAGATCTATCCGGACTGTGATTTTTATTTCATCGCCGGGGCGGATTTAATGTTTGAGATCACGCTGTGGAAGGGTGCTCCGGAATTGCTGAAATCGGTAAAATTCATTACCACCTTTCGCCCGGGGTATAGCCATGAGCGGCTGGATATGCGGATTAAGGAGCTCCAGGAAATCTATGGGGCTTCGATTTTCAAACTCTATGCCACCGAGATGGACATTGCTTCCTCGGATATCCGGTCCCGGATAAAAAATGGCTATTCGATTCGTTATTTACTGCCGGATGCTGTAGAGACCTATATTCATGAACAGGGCCTTTATTTGCCGCATGGGTCAATTGAGGATCGTCATGAACTGGTCTGAAATTGAGGCAGATTTGCAAAACGAGCTGACGCCAAAGCGTTTCCGGCATACCCTTAATACCGTTGAAGCGGCCGAAAAATTAGCCCGCACCTTTGGTTGTGATCCTGACCAGGCTCGTCTGGCAGCGTTGCTGCATGACTGTGCCAAACATTTTTCCGACCAGGAACTGCTGGCCTACGCCCAAAAGCATGATCTTAAAATCGATCGGGTTAGCCAGAATGACCCGCAACTATTGCATGGACCGGTTGGAGCGCTGTTGGCCAAAAACCGCTATGGCATTAAGGATCGCTCAATTGCCCGGGCGATAGCTTGTCATACCACCGGCTGCAAAAATATGAATACGCTTGATAAGATCATCTATCTGGCTGATTATATCGAAAAGGACCGCTCTTTTCCCGGTGTCGATATGATTAGGCGGTTAGCCGAAACTGATCTGAATGAGGCGATGATTTTGGCCTTAACAGGTAGTATCTGTCATGTCGCCCAATTCGGTGCCCTGATACACAAACGGACCATCGAGGCCCGAAATGATTTAATTATAACAACCCGAAATAAATCAAAAAATTATAAAAGAAAGTGAGTGATTTCTATTATTCCAGAAGAATTTGCACCAGAAGAATTTGCCCAGAAAATAAAAGAGTGGATTGAAGCTAAAAACGGTGATGATATCGAGGTGATCAATGTTACCGAGATGACCTCGATTGCCAACTATTTTGTGATTGCCAGTGGGAGCTCCGAACGACAGGTTAAGGCGATTGCCGACAATATTGAATACGAAGCCCAGAAACTGGAGATTTTTCCAAAAGGGGTTGAAGGTCAGCGGGAAGCGCGCTGGATTCTATTGGATTACTACGATGTGATCGTCCACATTTTTCACGCTGAAGAACGGGAATTTTACAGCCTGGAAAGACTCTGGAAAAATTCAGCCGTCAGTCGATAATCGGTAATTTTACACAAAGCACTAACCAATTCGAAATGGTGGTACTTCTTGTTCCGACAGAACAGGAAAACCCACCTTTTTAAATGTCAGGATTAATTCTATCCGCAACAGTAAAAATAATTTGATTAGAAAATTAGAAAGAGGTAACTATGAAGATAGGAATCGTTGGCTTACCCAACGTCGGGAAAAGCACCATATTCAATGCCTTGACCAAGGCTGGGGCCGAATCGGCCAATTATCCGTTTTGCACCATTGACCCTAATATCGGGGTGGTAACAGTACCTGATCCCCGCCTGGCCATCTTAGAAAAAATGTACAACTCCAAAAAAGTAATTCCCACCACGATCGAATTTGTCGATATTGCTGGTCTGGTTCGGGGCGCCAGCAAAGGGGAAGGGCTGGGAAATAAATTTCTTTCCCATATTCGTGAGGTTGATGCCATTGTTCATGTGGTTCGTTGTTTTGAAGATGACAACGTTGTTCATGTTGAAGGAAAAATCGATCCCATTGACGATCTGGAAACGATCAACCTGGAACTGATCTTTGCCGATATTGAAATGCTGGATCGTCGGATTGAAAAGAACAAAAAACTGGCCAAAACCAATCCCCAGGAAAAAGCCAATATTGAAGTGGCGATGCGTCTGCGGGAAATTCTCGAGGGCGGAAAAATGCCCAACGACGATGATTTTTCAGCTGATGAATGGGAGTTTATTCAAACCATTCAATTAATCTCGATCAAACCGGTGCTTTATATCGCCAATGTTGCTGAGGATGATCTTCATGAGGATAACGAAATGGTTAAGCGCTTGAAAGCGACTGTTTTAGAAAACCATTCGGGAAATCATAAGGATATCATTAAAATTTCCGCCAAAATCGAAGAAGAAATTGCCCAGTTTGACGAAGCAGAAAAAGCGGAATTCCTGTCCGATATGGGTCTGGCCGAATCCGGACTGGATCAGGTTATTCGAACCGGCTATAAATTGCTGGGACTGATTACCTTCTTAACGGCCGGTCCTCAGGAAATTCGGGCCTGGACAGTGACCGCGGGTACTAAAGCACCCCAGGCAGCCGGAAAAATCCATAGCGATATTGAACGTGGTTTTATCCGGGCGGAAATTACCAGTTTCGATCAGTTGGTTGAGGCAGGTTCAGAAGTGAAAGCTAAAGAAAGCGGCGTCACCCGGGTCGAAGGAAAAGAGTATGTCATGAAAGACGGCGATGTCACCTTTTTCCGGTTTAATGTCTAGGCTGACTATTATTGCCAACCATTGACGTTTCTGAAATGGGTTATGTTTTTTTCTGAATACCTGATAATCTGGAGGTTCGCGTGAAAGATCTTGTTTTAGTCGCCATTAATGCCAAATATATTCATACCAATCTGGCTGTCCGCTCATTACATGCTCAGCTTCCGGATTTTGATGTCGAAATTCTGGAGATGTCAATCAATGACCCACTCCATCGGATCATCAAGCTGCTCCTCGATAATGATACCAAACGGATTGGCTTTTCCTGTTATATCTGGAATATCGAAATTGTTCTAAAAGTCGCGGAAGTTATAAAAAAAGCGAATCCTGAGGTACAGATCATCTTCGGCGGTCCGGAGGTCAGTTTTGATGGCCCGGCCCTATTAAAAACCCACCATTTTTGTGATCTGATTATTGCCGGGGAGGGGGAGGGTAAGTTAAGAGCATTGCTTGAAACGGATAACCCTGAAGACTTCGGTAAAATTCCCGGTCTCTGCTACCGCAACCAGGCAGGTGCGATCATAGAAAACCCCGATTCAAAACCGCTGTCATTAGACAAATTAAACTTTCCCTATATAAATACTGATCTTAGTAGTCTGAAACATAAGATTATCTATTATGAAACGATGCGCGGCTGCCCGTTCTCCTGCTCCTATTGCCTTTCTTCGGCAACCCGGGGATTAAATATGCTTAGTCTGGAGCGGGTTTATCAGGAACTGGATTTTTTTATCCGGTCCGGGGTCAAACAGGTCAAGCTGGTTGATCGCACCTTTAACTGCGATCTTTCGCGGGCCAAAGAGATCTTTCGCTTTCTGATTAAACGAGGTGGTCATACTAATTTTCATTTTGAAATGACCGGTGATCATCTTGATGACGAGATGATTGCTTTGCTCAAACAGGCACCGCCGGGACTGATCCAGTTTGAGATTGGGGTTCAGAGCACTGCTTCTGAAACACTTAAGGCGATTGGCCGAAAAATAAGTTTGAGTAAAACCGAAGAACAAGTCAAAAATCTATTGCAGCAACACAATATCCATATACATCTGGACTTGATTGCCGGTTTACCACTTGAAAGCCATGCGATCTTTAAAACCTCGTTTAACCGGGTGATTGCGCTTAAGCCTGATATGCTGCAACTGGGTTTTCTCAAATGTCTGAAAGGAACCCGGATTCGCAACGAATCAGATCTTCATGGCTACCAGTTTACCAGCTTTGCCCCGTATGAAATTATTGCCAATAATTATATCAGTGCTGCAGAGTTATATCAATTGCGGCAGATTGAAGTGCTGGTCGATCGCTATTACAATAGCGGCGCTTTCACCTACAGCCTCGATTATATCTTTGATTCGCAGCTTTACCCCAGCCCCTTTGATTTTTTTGAAGCTTTTGCGCGGTACTGGGAAGAGCAGGGTTATTATGATCTGGGTAAATCTAAAGAACAGCTGTTTGGTATTCTTGCGGATTTTTGTGCCGATTGTGAAAAAAGTGCATTGATTGCGGAATGGCTCAAATTTGATTGGCTTTCTCGCGGAAATCTTCGCCTGCCCGGCGGAATCGCTGATTGCTGCCCGGACAAAACAGCAATCTTTGAATTTTTAAAAGATTCTCAGAATATCGAAACCTACCTGGTCGATTTTATCAACCAGTCTGCCAAAAAAATCTATACCCAGGTAAAATTTCAGTATTTTTCGCAGCCGCTACTGGCCCGTCTGGGAGGAGGCTCCATTTCAGGCTCGGCTGAGCAGGGCGTGATTGTCTTTTGGGAAGCTGGTTTTGCTAGCATCAATAAAAATATTAAAATAGCTGAAAAGTATTGATTCTTTATTTGTTAAAGGTTATACTTAAAACAGTAAAATAAAAAAAAGACGTTGATAAGGACGAGTAAGTTATCCCACGGTTTCAGAGAGTAGGCAACTTGGCTGTAATTGCCTATAACAGAGATAATTGAAAACCACCTTGGAGTCGAAACCTGAACCGAGCGGAAATAACCCAGGATCTTCCTGGCATTTTCTTTTAATATTAAGGTTTTACGGAGCTGACCGTTATTCAGAACTTGAGTGGATTCACAAATGTGGATCAAATTGGGTGGAACCGCGTAGACACGTCCCTTTGTTTGACAAAGGGGCTTTTTTGTTTTTAAAATTAAAATAATTGTGGGTAACGAGCCGCTACGGCTTGTAAAATTTCACAATAAATGTAGAAGGAGAAAATTATGATTACAATTACGTTAAAAGACGGATCCATAAAAACTTATGAACCCGGAATCACAGTGCTGGAAGTGGCCAATGACATCAGTCCCGGTTTAGCCAAAAATACCATGGCAGGTGAATTAAACGGTGAACTGGTCGATATCCGCCAATCCATTATTGAGGATGCGACCCTTAATCTGTTAAAATTTGAAGACAAAGGCGGTCAGCATGCGTTTTGGCATACCGGTTCGCATCTGCTGGCTCAGGCGGTTAAGCGTCTTTATCCTCAGGTCAAACTGGCGATCGGCCCGGCCATTGACAATGGTTTTTACTATGATATCGATGTTGATGTGATTATCACTCCGGAAATTATGGAAAAAATCGAAAAAGAAATGGCCAAAATTGTCAAGGAAGGTCTGGAAATCAACCGCTATGAATTAAGCCGTAATGAGGCTCTGGCCAAGGTCAATACCGAAGGTGAGATTTATAAAGCCGAGCTGATTGAGAATCTACCGGAAGATGCCATTATCAGCTTCTATTCCCAGGGCGAGTTCTCTGATCTTTGTGCCGGTCCCCATATTCAAAACCTCAGCGGTATCAAAGCCATTAAACTCTTAAGTCTAGCCGGTGCCTACTGGCGGGGTGATGAAAAAAATAAAATGCTGCAACGAATTTATGGGATCGCCTTTCCGAAAAAAAGTGAATTGGAGGCCTACCTGACCCGCCTCGAAGAAGCCAAAAAGCGCGATCATCGTAAGCTGGGAAAAGAACTGGATCTCTTCTCCCTTCATGAAGAAGGCCCTGGCTTCCCATTTTTCCACCCCAAGGGGATGATTATCCGCAACGAACTAGAGAATTTCTGGCGTCAGGAACATCAGCTCCGGGGCTATCAGGAAATTAAAACCCCGATTATTTTAAATGCCGAACTTTGGAAACGTTCGGGGCATTGGGATCATTACCAGGAAAACATGTATTTTACTGAAATTGATGACGCTTCTTATGCGGTTAAACCGATGAACTGTCCCGGCGGCATGCTGGTTTATAAACGTAAAGGCCATTCCTACCGGGATCTGCCACTTAAGATGGCCGAACTGGGTCTGGTTCACCGTCATGAACTGCATGGAGCCCTGCATGGTCTGATGCGGGTGCGAAATTTCACTCAGGATGATGCTCATATCTTCATGACACCCGAGCAAATTGAAGCCGAGGTCATCAAGGTTATTGATCTGGCTGATGATGTCTATAAGATTTTTGGTTTCAGTTACCGGGTTGAGCTTTCGACCAAACCGGAAAAAGCGATCGGTTCCGATGAGGTTTGGGATATCGCTACCGATGCCTTAAGAAATGCGCTTGAGAAAAAAGCCATCGAGTATCGCTTAAACCCCGGTGATGGCGCCTTTTACGGGCCCAAAATTGACTTCCATCTGGAAGACAGTCTCGGCCGAACCTGGCAATGTGGCACTATCCAGCTGGATTTCCAGATGCCGGAACGCTTTGACTTAAATTATATTGGCTCAGACGGCGAAAAACATCGCCCGGTTATTGTGCACCGCACCATCCTCGGCAGTATTGAGCGGTTCTTTGGCATCCTGATTGAACATTTTGCCGGTAAATTCCCGGTTTGGCTGGCACCGGTTCAGGTAATGATTATCCCGGTTGCCGATGCCCACCATGATTTTGCCAATGGCATTGCCAACGAACTGATCGCGATTGGGGTGCGGGCCTCGGTGGATGGCCGGGACGAAAAACTGGGCTACCGGATCCGGGAAGCACAGATGCAAAAAGTTCCCTATATGCTGGTAGTGGGTGACAAAGAAGCTGAAGGCGGCGATCTGGCCCTGCGAATCCGCGACACTGGCGATGCCGGCCTGATCAGTCTGGCTGATCTCAAAGAAAAACTGATTGAAAAAATCAAAACTAAGGCCCTGACCTTAGAATAAGACTGAATATTACGGGTCGGATTTGCAATAATGGTTGACAAATCCGACTCGTATCAATATAATAAAGAACAATAAAGTGTTGACCAGGAACAAGTAATAATAGGATGATCTTAAAAGAGAGCTTTCGGTTGGTGCGAGAAAGTGGGACACCGTTATGAATACATCCTGAGAGCTGCTCACCGAAGGGCTTTGCCTGGTAGGCTGGGCCGGATGCCGACCGTTAGCATGGTAAAGTAACTTTAGGTTACTTGCAGAGTGTGATGCGCAAGCGTCAAAGGCAAGGTGGTACCGCGAATTTGTGTTCGTCCCTGTTAAACAGAGGCGGATTTTTTTTGTTTAAAAGTAAATTAGACAAGCTGTCCCGGCAATTCAGCCTGAAAAGGTTTGATTGAATAAAAAAATGGAGGAATTGAAATGAAAAAACACGGGAAAAAATTAATGACAGTCCTGCTTGTTGCAGCTGTGGTTGCTCTGGGAGCCGGATGCTCCGGCACTGCCACCAAAAATGAAAGCAAGGGGCCAACCATTGGGATTGTCCAATACGTTGATCACGTTGCCCTGGACGCCGCCCGCGAAGGTTTTATCACCGCGTTGGCTGACAATGGTTATGAAGATGGCGACAATATCACCATCGATCTCCAGAATGCCCAGGCTGATCAGAGTAATCTGTCAACCATCAGTGACCGATTTATCAGCAATAAGGTTGATATGGTGTTGGCGATTGCCACCCCGGCAGCTCAGGCCATTGCCGGTAAGACCACCGAAATCCCGATTCTGGGAACCGCGATCACCGACTATGAAGCCGCTCGTCTGGTTTCTTCCAATGAAGCTCCGGGCGGAAATGTCAGTGGAACCACTGATATGAACCCGATCAAAGAACAGATTGATCTGCTGGTTAAACTGGTGCCGGCCGCTAAAACAGTCGGTGTGCTTTACACTTCCAGCGAAGATAACTCGGTAATCCAGGCCAAAATTGCCAAAGAAGCAATTGAAAAAGCAGGTCTGAAATATGTCGAAGTGACCGTAACCAATTCAAATGACGTGCAACAGGCTACCCAATCGATCGTTAGTCAATGCGATGCCATTTACATCCCCACCGATAATGTTTTTGCCTCGGCGATGCCTCAGGTTCAAAGTATAACGTCACAGTCAAAAACTCCTGTTATCTGCGGGGAAGCCGGAATGGTCGAATCCGGCGGATTAGCAACTCTGGGGATCAGCTACGCAGATCTGGGTTACCAGACAGGTTTAATGGCCGTTAAAATTCTTAAAGGCGAAGCCGAACCGGCAACCATGCCAATCGAATCAGCAACTAAATTTGAGTATGCCATCAATGGCGCCGTGGCTCAGGAAATTGGCTTAACCATTCCTGCTGATCTGCAGCAGTACGTCATTACCGCAAAATAAAAATATAAATATAAATAGAAACGACTTAGCAAGCAGTGACGGTGATCGTTACTGCTTGCTAAAATTATTGATTAACATAATCCATAGATAAGAAGTGAGGCAGAATAATGTTTGAAATTATATTAGGTGCAATATCGCTGGGTCTTTTATGGGCCATCATGACAATCGGCGTATATATTACCTACCGAATACTTGATATCGCTGATTTAACAGTTGAAGGAAGTATTGCCATGGGAGCTGCCATCGCAGCTTTTTCAATTTTTAGCGGGATGAATCCGTTCATCGCAACGGCTCTGGCCTTTGTTGGCGGGATGCTGGCCGGGCTGGTCACCGGAATTCTTCATACCAAACTGAAAATACCAGCTTTGCTGTCCGGGATTTTAACGATGATTGCCCTCTATTCGGTCAACCTGCGGATCATGGGCAAAGCCAACCTGTCGCTGTTGCGGATTGATACCGTTTTCACGCCGCTGGAAAGCCTGGGATTAAGCCCAACCAATGCGGTCATGCTCTTTGGCTTTATCGATGTGATGGCCATCATTGGTCTTTTATACTGGTTTTTTGGGACTGAAATCGGTTGTGCCATCCGCGCCACCGGGAACAACCCGCAAATGGCTCGAGCCCAGGGGATCAACACCAACAATATGATTATTCTTGGCCTGGTTATCAGCAATGGTCTGGTGGCGCTATCCGGTTCATTAATCGCCCAGAGTCAGAGTTTTGCTGATATTCAGATGGGCATCGGATCAATTGTCATCGGTTTGGCTTCGGTGATTATTGGCGAAGTCATATTTGGCACCCGCAATTTTTTCAATTGTCTGATTTCATTAGCACTGGGGGCGATTACTTATCGGATCATCATCGCGATGGTCTTGAAACTGGG
The DNA here is from genome assembly GCA_964510565.1 of uncultured Lachnospiraceae bacterium. Classification (GTDB taxonomy): domain Bacteria; phylum Bacillota; class Clostridia; order Eubacteriales; family Eubacteriaceae; genus Acetobacterium. The sequence goes on from CAZEBY010000049.1 coordinate 17,953, forward strand.
GATGCCAGCCAACGATTTGAAACTCTTTACCGCAATTACTGTAGCCATTGCCCTGTCTTTACCGGTCTTTAAGACTTATCTTCGTCCCATCAAAAAATCAATGAATGGAGGCGAAATATAAATGTTAATCATTAATGAGATTGAAAAAAAATTCAACGCCGGAACCGTCAATGAAAAGATCGCCCTCCGTAATTTCAGCCTTTCCCTGGCCGAAGGCGATTTTGTCACCGTGATCGGTGGCAACGGTGCCGGGAAGTCGACCTTCCTCAATTGTGTCGCCGGTGTCTTTGGGGTTGATAAGGGTTCGATTCTGATTGATGGAATGGATGTCACTAAGTTACCCGAACATAAACGCTCCAGCGTCATTGGTCGGGTTTTTCAAGACCCAATGATGGGCACTGCCGGCAATATGGGAATCGAAGAAAATTTGGCCCTGGCCTATCGTCGCGGCAAGACCCGTACACTGAGTTGGGGGATCAGCAATAAGGAGCGGGAGATCTATAAAGAATACCTCAGTCATCTTGATTTGGGCCTGGAAAACCGGCTCCATGCCAAGGTGGGCCTGCTTTCTGGGGGACAGCGACAGGCCCTGACTTTGTTAATGGCGACACTGAAAAAACCAAAACTGCTGTTGCTCGATGAACATACGGCGGCGCTCGATCCCAAAACTGCCGACAAGGTGCTTAAGCTGAGCGACCGTTTTGTCCATGAAGGCAATCTGACTACGCTGATGGTTACCCATAACATGCGCCACGCGATTGAACATGGCAATCGGCTGATTATGATGCATGAAGGCCATGTCATTTTAGATATCAGTGGTGACGAGAAGCGGCAGTTGACGGTTGAAGATCTTCTCAAACGCTTCGGACAGGTCAGTGGCGAAGAGTTTGCCAATGATCGGGCCTTGCTTTCATAAAAAACCGCTTGACAATGATGGTAAATCAGTTTATACTAGTTAAGTAACAAAGTAGAGGAACGCACACTTCTCACCTCATTTCCCAGGGAAATAGGTAAATATGAATGGACGCATAACAACTGTTCGTTAGTATTTTTTTGCAGGTGGAGTAACTCTACCTGCAATTTTTTTA
>CAZEBY010000050.1:0-18894 GCA_964510565.1 uncultured Lachnospiraceae bacterium
TTTATCTAAATATTTCTGATTTCGTGTCTTGACAAGCGTGTACATTATAAATAGCACGAAAACTAAAGTGATACCGGTTTAAAATTCGATCTTTAGAATTTTGAGCCGGTATTGTAAATTGGAGCGGGTATAACCAAAATATATAACAGTCTGTGTTGTTAAATATGTGGGTAAGCTGCCCAAAAAATCGGGTGGAGTACAGATGCAGATAAATGAAGGGCGTTTTTCAAGGTAGTGTTCAGGTGATGACTGACAGGTCTCAACAATGTTAATCGATTGGCATCTAGGAGGATATCCTGTTATATAAAGTACTGTGTGAATGAGCTGTCTCTGAAGACAATCGTTCTTGATTGATCCGTTGAAATGATGATCTTCTTCGATGATTTGCAAATAAAGTGCTGTTTTTCGCCTATGTCATTCGTATAAAACATATGAAAAAAAATAAAATATTCCTCTATTTTGAAGCTTAGTTTTGAACCTCATAACTGATAAAATCATAAACATCAAAAAATTATATTGAAAGAACAGCAAAGGTGGAGTAGAAAAATGTCAAGAATTGAAGAAGTAAAAGTTTTAGTAGAAACAGGGAAGTCAAAAAAAGTGGCGACTGCCGTTCAAGAAGCCCTCGATGCAGGTGATAAAGCTCAGGATATTCTGGATGCTATGATTGCCTCTATGGGTGTAGTGGGAGAGAAATTCTCATCTGGGGAAATATTTGTTCCAGAAATGTTAATTGCTGCCAAAGCCATGTCAAAAGGGGTTGAAGTAATAAAACCAATTATGGCGGGAGAAAACTCCAACTCGTTAGGAACTTGTATCATGGGAACGGTTGCCGGAGATCTTCACGATATCGGAAAAAACCTGGTGGTCATGATGCTTGAAAGTGCCGGGTTTGATATGGTCGATCTGGGCGTGGATGTACCTGCGGAAAAATTTGTGGAAGCGATTAAAGAAAGTGAAAACGTGGTACTAGTGGCTTGCTCTGGTCTTTTAACAACCACCATGCCAGCCTTGAAAGAAGCGGTGCAAACTATTAAAACAGCTTATCCGGAAATGAAAGTAATTGTTGGGGGTGCTCCAGTTACTCAGGAATACGCCAACGAAATTGGTGCCGATGGCTATGCCCCCGATGCAGGTAGCTCGGCATCAAAAGCAAAAGAACTAATCGGTGCTTAGAATTTTAAGTCGTTCAAAAGAATTTGTGATTAAGAAAGGATACTAAATATGGGAAAGATAAATTTTAAGGAGACTGAGTTACAGGGACAAGGCATGTATGAGTATGAAGGAACTTGGTATGGGTTACCTTATGCACCGGTTGAGCGTCTTATGCCACCGATTTCGCCAGCTGAAAATTTCAAAAGATGTTTAGACGGCAAAGCATTTGAGTGGATTCCAGATGGTACGTGTGATATGGTTGATATCACACCTCACTGTATTCCGGATGTGGATGCTAGCGATTATGAAGGTGGCATAGATACCTTTGGTGTAAAATGGGTAGCTCTTGAGAATGGCTTACCGGCAATGGTAGAACCGGGAAAACCAGCGCTTAAAGACATTTCCGAGTGGAAAAATCTTGCCTGGCCGGATGTGTCCTCGTGGGATTGGGAAAACTTTGGCAAAAGATATCAGGAAAAAATTGGTACGGAGCGAATCAAACGGGGCGTAATGTTGTCGAGTTATTTTGAGCGCCTAATTTCCCTGATGGATTTTGAAGGAGCTGCTATGGCACTTGTTGAAGATCCGGAAGAAGTTGAGGAATTTTTTAATAAATTGACAGATTATCACATTGAAGTAGTAAATCATTACAAAAAATATTTCGATGTTGATGTGATTATGGCTCACGATGACTGGGCAGCACAACGATCGCCATTTTTTTCAATTAATACCGTTAGAGCACTACTTGTGCCGCAATACAAACGTTTTGTCCAGCATTGTCATAATCTTGGTATATATTTTACACTTCACAGTTGTGGAAATGGTAAAATTCTCGCACCTGCAATGATTGAAGCTGGAATTGATTCCTGGCAATTACAGCAAAATGCCATGGATCTTGAAGAAGTGGTCGATTTATATGGGGATGCATTGGGATTGGAAGCTTATTTTGAAGTCCCTCAAGATGATGAAACTGCCCAACAATTTATAATTGAGCAAATGCGGTTGTTTTCAAAAGTAAAAAAACCGACAATTTCATTCTTTGATATGAAAGAAGAGCGAAGCTTTGATGTTCGCCGATTTATTTATGAAGAAGCAAGAAAAGCAGCTTTAACAAGATCAAATTAAGCGGAAGTAGATGAGGTAATTATGATCAGGAAATTTCTTCCTGATCATTTTTTCTTGAACAAAAATTGAAACGAGGAACAAATTTATGGAAAGTGAAAAAAGTCTTACTACGAAAATGATTTCATCTTTTGGAGTTCCAGTTGTGTTGATTAACTTAATAATGACAGTTGCCTGTGGTATTATCTTAAATCAGAGTTGGTCGGAACAATCAGGGATCAGTCAAATAAATTTTGAACTATTAATCATATTCGTTTTAGGTTTAGCGCTAATGATTGGCTTCATTCTCTATTCGTTGAAGCAAATAGCGAAAATGATTTCAGCAAATAGCGAAAACGAGCGTGTATTAACAGAAAGGCTGGATTGTTATACTCTGTTAGCTGAAAAAATTGTTAATGGTGATTGCTCTGATGTGAATGAGCCAGTTTTTAATGAGGAAGTGAAGAGTGGATTAGAGAATAACCTGAAACAGATAGTCAATTTTCAGAAGCATGCTCAAATTGAACTTCAACGTATTTTAGAACAGGCAAACGTGGGAACGTTTGATGACCAAATTGGGAAGTTTGAATATTCAAGTAGTGGTGAGAAATTAATTCAAATGTTAAATCAGATCCTTGCAAAGGCTGCTGAGAAAATATTCTGGTATGAAACCATTCTTGATGCAATTCCCTATCCAATTCATGTCCTGGATTTAAATGGGATTGAACTTCATATGAACACGGCTTTGGAAAAATATCTGGCAGATGCTGGACAATATACCAACCGTGAAGCAGCGTATGGCTATAAAAGCTGTGAGGCGAAATTGGAACAGTGTAATTCAACCGAGTGCCCGGATGATTGTAGTGTCAAGCGGCTATTGGCAGAGAACTTGACGGAAACGAATTTTTTCTTTGAAGGTATGTATGGCAAAATGAACACAGCTTATCTAAAAAACAAATTAGGAGAGAAAATTGGGATTGTTGAAATCAGTGCCGATATCACCTCAACGATGAGTGTGAACGATTTTACTCAAACTGAAATTGCCCGACTGGAGAAAAATCTCTATCGTTTGGCTCAGGGAAATCTGGATTTCGACTTGGAAATATCAATGGGTAATGCGTATACTTTAGATGTATATGAACATTTTACCGCAATTGGAAGGAGTCTGGAAGAGGTCAAGAAATCAATCGATAATCTAATTAAAGACAGCTTGATGTTGACAAATTCGGTTTTGAAAGGTGATTTAGAGGCAAAGGCAGACGAAGTAAATTTCAGTGGATCCTGGAAAGTGTTGATTAGCGGAATGAATCAGATGCTGGCGGTTATTGCCAGCCCAATTTTAGAAGTTGCCGCAGTGATGGAGGAAATTTCAAAAGGTAATTTGGATCAGTCAGTCAGTGGGATCTATGAAGGTGAGTTCGAACAATTGAAGAAAGCTGTCAACAATACGACCTTCTATTTGAAACAGGTCATGGCAGAAATTACAGAAGTGACCGGGAAAATGGGGAAAGGTGATTTGAACATCTCTGCAGTCAATGTACTCCAGGGAGACTTTTCAAAAATTTCTCTGGCATTGAACCAGATTGTCGAAACCTTAAACATTTTAATAAACGATGTAAATATAGCTGCACAACAGGTTACTGTCGGATCTAACCAAGTTTCTGAAAGCAGCCACTCTCTTGCGCAGGGGTCCACTGAGCAGGCAAGCTCAATTGAAGAACTTATGGCATCGGTTGTAGAAATTGCCGAGCAGACAAAATACAACGCAATCAATGCTAATGCCGCAAAAGAGCAGGTTTTACTTGTACGGAAACAGGCTGAGAAAGGAAATCATAAAATGTCAGAAATGCAGGAATCAATGATGAAAATCAATCAGTCTTCAAAAGATATTTCCAGGATTATCAAAGTCATTGACGAAATTGCCTTTCAGACAAATATTTTGGCCTTGAATGCAGCAGTGGAAGCAGCCAGGGCAGGGCAGCATGGTAAGGGGTTTGCTGTAGTCGCTGAAGAAGTGCGGATATTGGCAGCAAGAAGTGCCGAGGCAGCCAAGGAAACAACGGTATTGATCGAAGGTTCCATTAAAAATGTTGCAGGCGGGACAGAAATAGCTGATGAAACTGCCGCAGCGCTTTCGGAAATTGTTAAAGAAATCATTACCATAACGGATTTCATGGAAACTATTGCCGTGGCATCCAGTGAGCAGGCCACGGGTATTGCCCAGATTAATGTCGGGATTGAAATGGTGGGCCAGGTGGTACAGCAGAATTCGGCTATAGCAGAACAATCTGCTGCTGCCAGTCAGGAACTATCTAGCCAAGCCGCGGTTTTACAGGAAATGATCGGTCAATTTGAACTGCGAGAGGATTAAGACTCCCGCTTGTTATGAGTGAGAATCTTAAAAGCGATCATTAAAGTCAGCCGTACATCGGGGTCAGCTAAGTCCATTTGTAAAATATCGATGATTTTTTCGATTCGGTATATAAAGGTGCTGCGATGAAGAAAGGTCTGACGGGTCGTCTCAGCGATATGCATATTGTTTTCCAGATGAATTCGCAACAGATCGGCGTATCCGGTCCCTTTTAGGGCATCGTATTCTAATAGACGTAGAAGTCCGGCCGGGCAGAAAAGCTCAGGGATGGTTTTCACATTGCATTTTGAGACAATATAAGGCAGGATATAATTTTCAAATTTATACAAATTAGAGGAAACGTTCAGCTGTCTGCCAAGAGCGGCCGCATTCAATGCTTGAAGGTGGTAGTAATAAAAGTTCTTAAAATCAGAAAAAACAGAACTGATTCCGGCATGAATGTGATTGGCCTTTAATTGCTGGTTAAATAAGTCTAGAATTTCATCTTGGGTTCTGGAGGATTTACTCAGATTAAAAAGAAAAATGAGATTATCCTGGTAAATGATATAACAATTATGGGGATTGATCCGGGATAAATGATATGCCAAGGCAGTCATGGGATCTTCGTCTTTGTCGGGATGGAGTTGTTCAATGCAAATGCAGAAATAATGGTCATTTACCAGCCATTTGTTTTCCCGGAGAACCGATTCGATTTTCACGGCAGGAACCAGTTTGTGGTCCAGAAGTCGTTTCAGAACAGACTGAAGTTCCCGAGGCTGATTGAGATTATTTAAATCTTTTTGACGAAGCCCTAGCTGAAGCGCATCAGCAAGAACCTTGATCAAGGCTGAATCCCGTTCGGTAAAGGGACGGATAATTTCATCAATGCAGAGTCGGGCGATGAATTCCCCGTCGTTACGAAGATTGTAAAACAGGGTGCGAAAACCATAAAGTCGATCTGAATAGATGGCCGGCTCGGTTTTCTTAGCAGCTTCATTGTATTCCGGATCTGTATTCAGTTTATTAACTTCATCAATACTGAGATAATCGAAGGTGCTAGAAACAGTGATGTAGCTTTCCGGAATTGGATTATGTTTGTCAACGACGATGAAGACGGTTTTAAAACTGGATTCGTACAAAGAAATAGGATTGCTAAAAATATCAATTGAGGCTTCTCCCAAGGATTTGAGAGGGAGTCGCTGATTATTGATTTTCTGCATTTTTTTTTCCCATCGGTTGTAAAATTGAAATAAATCAGTCAGGCGATTCAATAGATCATACAGCTGAATGGGTTTGGTGGTGTAGATCAGATTGCAATTGGAAGTCAGCAGGTAACCAGGGGGAACGCCGATGCAAATAAAAGAGGGGCGGTTTTTCAGGTTTAAGATACCTGGCATGTTATCAGCTTCGATGATGTACAACCGGTCTTCCGTCATATTGGTTTGTGAGGTATAGATTACCGGGTGTGTCAGTTCCCGAACCAGGCAATCATCCAGGATCCGGCTTTCAAAGTTCAGATCGTTCAGGTCTTCTTTAATAATTTGCAAGTTTAGTTCCAATTGCAGACTCCTTTAGTTAAAATGTACGAAAAAAATGTTTCTTTTCCTATGTTTTGAAGACTATCATATACTTATAATAGCTGATAAAATCGTAAATAACAAGATAAAAATCATAAATATTTTATTTGTGCGAATAATCATATCGTCATTATTGATAGTTATTTTAAAATTATAAAGACAATAAATTATAATGTTATGTTGAATAAATACTGAAAACGACTAAAGTTGTTGTTAACCATCATAAATTAATTGAAATTTGGGTGAATTTCCCGTTTCGATTTTTTTATAAAGATAAAAAAAAAGGAGAACAAGTATGTCAAAAATTCAAGAAGTAAAAGAGTTGGTTGAAGGTGGGAAATCCAAAAAAGTAGCGGTTGCCGTTCAGGAAGCCCTGGATGCAGGCGATAAAGCACAGGATATTCTAGATGCAATGGTTGCATCCATGGGTGTTGTAGGAGAAAAATTCTCAGCCGGTGAAATTTTTGTGCCGGAAATGCTGATCGCTGCCAAAGCCATGTCTAAAGGTGTTGAAGTGTTAAAGCCTGTGATGGCTGGGGATTCATCCAGTTCTTTAGGTACCTGTATCATGGGGACCGTTGCAGGAGATTTACATGACATTGGGAAAAATCTGGTTGTGATGATGTTAGAAAGTGCTGGTTTTGATATGGTTGATTTGGGTGTAGACGTCCCAGCGGAACGCTTCGTTGAAGCGATTAAAGAAAATGATAACGTTGTTTTAGTGGCCTGTTCAGGTCTACTAACAACTACCATGCCAGCATTAAAGGAAGCGGTACAGACCATTAAAGCTGCAAGGCCGGAAATGAAAGTAATTGTTGGTGGAGCGCCAGTGACTCAGGAATATGCCAATGAAATTGGTGCTGATGGTTATGCACCGGATGCTGGTAGTTCCTCAGCTAAAGCAAAAGAATTAATTGGGGCATAATACAATTTTAAACTGATAAAATTTATTGTAGGGATATAAAAGGAGAAAAGATGTTAACAGCAAAACAGAATTTACAAGAGACCATTAAAGGTGGGAAGCCAGATCGTTTTGTTAATCAAAATGAATTTTTGGAATTTGTTTATGAAGCACCGATGACCTCAGTTTGCCCAGGCCCAGGTACAGAAATCTCGGATGAATGGGGCATTTTGTGGCGATGGCCTGAAGGTCAATTAGGCCCCTTCCCAGTGCACGATGAGGAGCACAAAGTAATCAAAGACATCACAGAGTGGAAACAATTCGTCAAAGCACCGGATCAATATAAAAATCCCGAGGCCTGGATTGAGGCAAAGGAACATGCCAAACAGATAGATCAGAATGAAAAATACATCACCATTATGTTTTTCCCGGGTATTTTTGAAATGACCCATTCTCTGATGGGAATGGAAGACGCATTGATGGCTCTGTATGAAGAACCTGAAGCAATGCATGAGTTGATCGACTGGTACACCGACTACCTGCTCGACTATGCAAAGGTTTTAATTGAACAGATTGGACCAACAGCCATTTATCAGCATGATGATTGGGGCAGCCAGATTTCAACGTTTATGTCTCCTGAAACGTTTAAAGAATTTTTCTTGCCGTCGTATAAGAAAATTTTTGGTTTCTACAAAGAGAATGGCGTGGAACTGATCCTCCATCACAGTGACTCTTATGCAGCAACTCTGGTGCCATCAATGATCGAAATGGGTATTGATATCTGGCAGGGTGTGATGTCAACCAACAATATCCCGGCTCTGATAAAAGAATATGGCGGGAAAATATCGTTCATGGGCGGAATTCACAGCGGCGAAGTTGACTTTCCCGAGTGGAATGAAGCCATCATCAAAGAGCATGTAGACAGAGTCTGTAAGGAATGCGGAAATTTGTATTTTATTCCCAACCTGACTCAGGGGTGCGATTTCAGTTCCTTCCCGGGGGTATACGAGGCGGTGACGGCGGAAATTGATCGGATCAGCAAGGAAATGTTTTAATAACTAAATAATAGCTTCGCTGTCATTTCATTTTTGACTGCGAAGCTAAAATGATGTGAAAAGGGGGGTATTTATGAACATTAAGTCCGAAAAAACTAGAAATACTATGTTGATGGTCACACTGATTTGTGTAACCATCGCATTGATGGGAGACATGGTCATTATTCCGGTGGCTGGCAATATCTTTGCGGAGTATGCCAATACCAATATGGCAGTTTTAAATTTTATTTTATCCGGGCCGGCATTAATCGGTGCGTTTAGCGGGTTGATCACCGGAAAACTGATGCAGTATTTAAGTAAGAAAAAATTATTGCTGGTTTCTTTCGCCGTTTTTAGTGTCGGGGCTATTTTCGGTTATGCTGTTCATGATGCTAATTACATGGCAGCCATGAGAGTGCTGGTTGGTATCGGAATGGGTATGGTTTCGGTAATAGCCATGGCAATTATTGCCGATGTCTTTGTTGATGAAGACAGAAGAAGCTCGATGGTGGGAGTATATAACGGTGGAATGGCGGCAGTGGGGGCAGCATTAGGATGGATTTCAGGATTTGTGGCAACCCTGGGCTGGACAACGGTATTTTACATTTATTTGGTTGCAATTCCGATTCTGGTGATGATCATTCTCTTTATACCGGCAGATAAAGTCACAGCGATTGGAGCAGTCGATCAGACTCAAGCCGTAAGCGGCAAGGATCAAGTTAATTGGCTCAAACTGATGGCACTGTGCGGGGCGTTTCTGGTTTTCAACATTATTTATTGTATCGTATATTATAAGATTGCAATGATCGTTACTGAGAAGGCTATTGGTGATGTGGCTTTTGTTGGTATCTTATCGGCGCTGGGTACCATTGGTAGTTTTATTGCGTGTATTTTTTTTGGCAAATACTATGCGATTTTAAAACGGGCAACCCCTATTTTAGCTTATGTTTTGATGGCACTGTGTTTTTGCCTGTTATATTTTTCAGCAAACTCTGTAATCGCCAGTGTTGCCTGTACCTTACTGGGGGCTACTTATGGGGTTGGGATATCCTATTATTTTATGCATTGCACAATGATTGTGCCGGAATCACAAATACCGATTTCGATTTCTTTTACATCTTTTGCCATGAGTATCGGTTCATTTCTTTCAGTTTATGTGGCTGCTTTTATTCAGGGATTTATGGGCGTTGAAACAATTACCGAGATCATGCCGATATTGATTGTTATACTGGTAATTGGGGCTGTTTTGTCGGCAATTTTGACCATTAAAGAAAAAAAAACAGCAAAGCTATAATTTACATTTTGCAAATAATTTTAAGGAGAAAAAAATGATTATTATCGGAGAGAAAATTAACGGCGCCATTCCTTCAACGGGAAAGGCTATTGCTGCAAAAGATGCGGAATTTATCCGTAATCTGGCGATTAAACAAGCGGAAGCTGGAGCAGATTTTATCGATGTCTGTGCCTCAGTAGATGATGACATTGAACTTGAAACCATGAAATGGCTGATTGATATTGTTCAGGATGCCACTGATGTGCCAATTGCGGTTGACAGCCCTAATGTCTTCACCTGCATCGAGTCGATGAAGTATTGTAAGAAACCGGGGCTATTTAACTCGGTTTCATTAGAAGGGGATAAAGTTGATGTTGCTTTCAAAGTGATTGCTGATACCAAGTGGGAATGTGTGGCGCTGTTAAATAGTGATAAGGGAATCCCCAAAACGGCCAAAGATCGTCTGGAGGTCTTCACGGACGTAATGGCCAAATGTAAAGAGTACAACATTGATCCGTCCAGAATGCACATCGATCCATTGATCGAAATGCTTTGTACATCTGAAGACGGTATCAACATGGTTACCGAAGTGATCCGGGAAATCAAGAAACAATATCCCGCCATCCATGTCACCGGTGCGATCAGCAACATTTCCTTTAACCTGCCAGCTCGTCGAATTGCCAATCAGGCCTTTGCTGTCATGGCCATGAGTGCCGGCATGGACAGCTTCATCCTCGATCCTCTAAACAAGGACATGATGGGGATGCTTTTTGCCACTGAAGCGATGATGGGTGAAGATGAATTTTGTATGGAATACATCGGTGCATTCCGTGAAGGAATTTTTGTGAAATAAGCAATTAATGGACCCAAAAGAATAACTTATAAAAAGGCAGGAAAAATAATTTTCCTGTTTCTTTTTATTTTTTGAAACCAGCGAATTCACACTTCAAATTTATCGTCAAAAATCGACTTTTGTATACTTTCAAGTTAATACAAAATGTAGGAAAAAAAAGAAAAATTACCTACATTTTGAAACTGATATATTGAAAGCCTACTTGTTATAATCGTAAATATAAAAGTTTTAATATTGTAAACAACTACAAATCCGGATTTTTATTGTTGTATTTGAAAGAAAATGTAATTTTACAGGAATGGAGTGAGGCACGTTAAGTTGAAGACGAAATAGAGTTTGGTTAAAGTTGTGCGTTGGTGAATAGAGAATACGATCATTCGAAAATTATTGGACTAATTTTTGGATAGTTTCACCACGACAAAGTGATTGTAGAGGATAATAAGGAAGAAAAGAGGATAAAATGAATATTAAATCAGAAAAAATCAGAAAAGGCATGCTAATGCTGACATTGATACTGGTAACCATTGCCTTAATGGCGGATATGGTGATTATACCAGTTGCCGAAAATTTATTCAGTGAGTTTGGGGATACCAGTGTTGCTATCTTGAATTTTATTCTGACGGGTCCCGCACTAATCGGTGCTTTTTCGGGATTAGCTTTTGGTAAACTAATGCAGTATATCAGCAAAAAAAAGCTGCTGATCATTGCTTTTGCCATTTTTAGTATTGGTGCCATTTTGGGATTTGCAGTACACAGTGCTTATTTTATGGCAGCGATGAGAGTCCTAGTAGGAATTGGAATGGGTTCCCTGGGTGTTATTTCCATGGCAATTATCGCTGATGTTTTTAACGACGAGTCGAAACGAAGCTCAATGTTAGGGATTTTCAACGGTGGAATGGCTGCAGTTGGCGCGGCAATTGGCTGGATTTCAGGTTTTGTAGCGACATTGGGCTGGACTATGGTATTTCGTATTTATCTGGTTGCTATTCCAATATTGATCATGATTTTCCTGTTTGTTCCTTCGGACAAAGTGAAAGTAATTGAAAATAAAGACGATGTCGTCGGTGGCGTCGATGAAAAAATGCCATGGTCGAAGGTTATCGCACTTGGGGTGGCGTTCTTGATATTTAGTAGTGTTTATTGTATTGCTTTTTATCAGATATCAATGATTGTTGCTGAAAAAGCCATTGGAGACGTTACCTTTATTGGCACGATTTCAGCGCTCGGCACAGTAGGGAGTTTTGTAGCATGTTTTTTATTTGGTAAAACCTATAGATTTTTCAAACGAAGTACCCCCGTTGTTTCCTATACAGTAATGGCTTTGAGTTTTTGTATGCTGTATTTTTCTTACAGTTCGATCATTGCCGCCATTGCTTGTACCTTGTTAGGTGCGATGTATGGTATGGGAATGTCCTATTATTTTATGCATTGCACTATGATCGTGCCGGAATCACGAATTCCAATGTCTATTGGCTTCACGTCTTTCTGTATGAGTATTGGCACCTTCCTCTCTGTATATATGTCTACCTTTTTACAGAGCGTCATGGGCGTGACAACCATTACTGAGATCATGCCGGTTTTAATTACCACTTTGGCTGTAGGTGCAGTGTTATCAGCAGTCCTTACTATTAAAGATCGTAAAACAGGACTGGTAGACAGATCAGAACCTGAGATGTCTGAATAATCATCATTTATTTGAACTACATTTGGAAATCTAATGACCGGACAAGTCAAGATGATGACTTGTCTGGTTGATTTTTACAAATATGGAAGGAATCCACAAAATGAAACATTCATTTATTATAAAATTAACCATCATTTCAATGAGTTTTGCAATGATGTCCGATTCGGTTGTGGTGCCATTGGTTGCGCAGATTTTTGCCACCTATCCGGAGGCAAGTGCTTTTTCACAGAATTTTATTATCAGTGGGACGGCCCTGATGATGACTCTGGTTTCGCTGCTTTCTGGGAAATTAGCTCAATATTTCAGTAAAAAAAACTTGTTGATCGTTGGTTTCAGTCTTTTTGCTATTGCGGGTATCGTTAGTGGTTTAGTGAATAATATCGTTATGCTATCAGTTTGCAGAGGGCTGACCGGTGTCGCCATGGGGCTTATCTCTCCGTTGGCACTGGGTTTAATATCCGAATTATATACGGATATCAAAGAACGCAGTGGGATCATCGGGGTTTTCAACGGCATGATGGCAGCATTTGGGGCTGCCATGTCCATCGTAGCCGGTTATATTGCAGTGACTAATTGGCAAGCAGCTTTTTTCATCAATGCGATTGCTATACCGGTACTAATTCTCACCATCGTTTTTCTTCCGCGTACACCGCCGGAAAAACAGGTCAATCAAGAAAGCGTTAAAGTTGACGCTCCTATCAGAGAAAAAATCCCAGCTTTGAAACTTACTACAATCTCGGTCTCAGCTTTTTTTATGAATACTCTTTATTGTGTTATTTTCTATTGCATCGCCTTGTATATAACCGATCGAAATCTTGGAGATTCATCTGTGATTGGCATTTTATCATCGTTGGGGACCTTGGGTTCTTTTTCCATTGGGATGATGTTTTCGGTTATTTATATGCGAGCTAAAAGGTTTTCTCCTACCATCTTTTTCATCTTTCTAGCAGCCAGCTATTTTGTCTTAAGCATGCCGGTGGGGATTATTCCAGTTGGCTTGGCATGTGTTGTTGGCGGTGCCTGCTACGGCATGTCCTATTCTTATTATATTGTAGAAATATCGGAAGTCATGCCTGCTCATGCAGTCTCAATAGGGATGGCTATTATCACTTCAGTGATCGGCGTTTCCATGTTTCTGGCTCCTTATGTTATTAGTGTTTATGAAAGTATTTTTAACCTGCATTCTATCAGCGAAACGTTTTTATATATCGCCATCACACTACTGACATGCGGAACTTTGTCGTTGATTTTGAGCTTAAGAGAACGTAAACTCCTGATTACCAGCTCGTTGGAATAGACGGTTGAAAAAGTATTTGAAAAAATTAGATAATATTTCAAATAGTATTTGTGAAAGTATTTAAAGATTTGAATTATTGTCGTTACATATGGGAGGGTGCGCCAAGGGAATGCGATTTGTATAAATGATATTAAAAATAATTATAACGATACTCTTCAATGCAAATTGTCACCTCAAAACGGTACGGATCATCTCCACAAAGGAAATTGACAAATAAACTTAAGTAATTATTAAAAATTTCATATGTTTTTTTTAATAATTGTCGTATATACGGTAGGGTACGCCCAGGGCACGCCATAAAACGCATTGTAATCCCATTCGCAAGTTTCTTGTGGATGGGATTTTTTATATTTTAACCGAATTTTAACCGATAGGGTTAGAATCAGCTGTGAGGTCAGCTGAAACGTCCGCTTCATGCAGGTGTTCAACTCATAAAAATGTTTTGAATGGTTCGTTATGGGTATGTAAACCAGACAACTGATATGGGCTCGCTGGGGCGGGACGACCAAAAATTGCTTCCAGATCATTTGTTTGCAGCTTGCCACGGATGGTGGCGCATGATAAGGAGGAAAATCGGATGAAAACGACACTGAAAAAATTAATGGGCCTGCTGTCCGTACTACTGTTAATCAGTTTTCAGCCGGCGGCCGTATCAGCTCAAGATGAGAGTGCCGCGGTGCCGGTCACTGCCCTGGAAAGTGATTTTAAGGTGGAGAACGATCAGGATGGGGTTCGGATCGTCAAATATCTGGGTAGCGGTGGCGAGGTGATCGTACCGGAGACACTGGGAGGAAAAGTGGTGATTAGCATTGGCGAGTACGCTTTTTCCCATTGTGTGAGTCTTAAAAGTATTGAGCTGCCCGACACGATTGTTGCCATCGGCAGTGATGCCTTTTGGGGCTGCACTGGGCTGACGCGAATTAATCTGCCCGAGATGCTTCTGACCATCGGCCCCAACGCGTTCTGGGAATGCAGTGCCCTGGAAAAATTGACGATTCCGGAGACTGTTACAGCCATTGGTTACGGTGCCTTTGCCCGCTGTGATCTGCTGACCAGTCTGGTTTTACCGCCACAGCTTACCGCGATTGATAATTATACCTGTGGCTCCTGCCGCAATCTGGCTAAGGTGGTGATCCCCAAAGCGGTGGTCAGCATTGCCGATGACGCCTTTGCATCGACGCCGTATATTATCATTTATGGTGAAAAAGACAGCTATGCTAAGCAGTATGCCCTGGCGCACCAGCTCCCCTTTGTCGACATTGCCCTGAATTGCACCTATCGCACCCACGTCCAGAATGTCGGCTGGCAGGATTGGGTCAGTGATGGCGATTTGAGCGGCACCACCGGACAATCGCTGCGGCTGGAAGGGATCGAGATTGAGATCAATGACCCGAGCGCAGCCGTCGGGATTGAATACCGCACCCATGTTCAGAATGTTGGCTGGCAGAACTGGGTTGCGGATGGCACAATGAGCGGCACCTCGGGTCTGTCACTGCGGCTGGAAGGGATTGGCATCCGCCTGACTGGCGCAGAGGCTGAGAATTATGACGTTTATTATCAGGTCCACGCTCAGAATGTCGGCTGGCTGGACTGGGCTAAAAACGGCGAAAGTGCCGGGACCTCGGGGCTATCCTATCGGCTCGAAGGGATTCGCATCGTCGTGGTTGACAAGGGTGCTGCCGCACCGGGATCGACGGCCCGTCCCTTTATCGGCGACCTGACTGCGGATGATTTTATCAGCAAAATGAATGGGCTGTGGTACTCCTACACCGAGCCCTGTACCCATATTCTTTATTTTACTGACCGCTATTGCATTGACCGCACCTTTGCGGCTTCGCTGGGGCAGAATCTGGGGGGCTATTATGAGGTCACCGAAACGTCTGCTACAGGCGGTACCATCCGGATCAACACGACGCATCTGTGGAAGTCGACGTCCTGGGATTACCACCCCCATGATCCCCTGTATTTGCAGGTCGATTTTGGGATCCCCGGGGATGATCGGGTGACGATTACCCAAAGTGGTGCCACCGATGCCCCCTATGTCATTGCCAGCACCACCGAATGGACGGCGGCCCGGCCGCTGGGCGAAGACCGTTACGAATTTCCCAATATCATGTTTGGGGAACTGTTGGAGACCAGCAATGTTCAGCTTCATGATGCCAATATTGAATACCATCTCGATCATAATTTTACGGATTTCGGGTTTTAGGCCGGCGGGCTGGATCAAAGTGCAGTTTTCGAGTATAATGACATTGCAGTGTCGAAAAGTGTCAATAATGGAGGAACTGTGTGAACGAACGATTAATAATTCTGGGCACCGGCAATGCCGCGGTGACTCGCTGCTACAACACCTGTTTTGCGATTCAAAAGGATGAGGAGTATTTTCTGGTTGATGCCGGCGGTGGTAACGGCATTCTGACCCAGCTGGAACGGGCTGAAATTGGCTTAGATCAGATTCATCAGATTTTTATCAGCCACGGTCATACCGATCATCTGCTGGGACTGATCTGGCTGATCCGGATGATCACCGCCGCGATCAAAAGCGGCCACTATCAGGGCCAGCTGACCATTTACTGTCATGCCGAGCTGAAGAAAACGGCGCTGACGATTGTCAAACTGATGCTGCCGGAGAAATTTGTCAAGCTGATTGGCGATCGGGTCGTGTTTAAGGTGGTCAAGGACGGGCAGAGCAAAAAAATCCTCGGCAATCAGGTGACGTTTTTTGATATTCAGTCCACCAAAGCCAAGCAGTTCGGCTTTGCGATGACGCTGTCATCGGGGCGGCGGCTGACCTTTCTGGGCGACGAGCCCTATCAGGAGCACGAGTACCCCTACGCCTTTGGAAGCGACTGGCTGCTCCATGAGGCCTTCTGCCTCTATGCCGAGCGGGAGCGCTTCAAGCCCTATGAAAAGGCCCATACCACGGTGAAGGACGCCTGTGAAATCGGGGCCCGGCTGGCCGTGGCCAACCTGCTGCTCTATCATACCGAAGATCGCAATCTGGCCCAGCGCAAGGCCCTGTATATGGCTGAAGGGAGGCCTTTTTATCACGGTAACCTGCTGGTTCCGGATGATCTGGAAAGTTTTGAGCTTTAACTATTGAGCATTCCGGGTCCTGGATGGTCGGGAGTGCTTTTTTATCGCCTCAGTCCATTAAAACCGATGGATTAATCCTCTTAAAGCGGGTATAATAACAACCAAATAACGGTAGCTTTGGCAAGGCACGTCCTCAAGCCAAAATCGAAAAGAGGTGCGCCCATGTCGTCAGAACTGATCAAGGATCTGCTATTTAATACTACACTGCTTTTGTCCATCAGCATTGTTTACAACCTCTTTTTGATTCGCTTCGACAACCGTAGAAAGTGGCTCGAGGTCGTGCTGGGGCTGTTTCTCGGCGCGGTCGGGATACTTCTGATGATCAACACCGTCAGTTTTTCTAACGGCATTATCTTTGATACCCGCTCTATTCTGATTAGTGTTTCCGGCTTGTTTCTGGGCTATCTTCCGACCATCGTGGCGGCGCTGCTGGTCGCCGTTTATCGGATTTATTTAGGCGGCAGCGGAGCCTTGATGGGGGTGATGGTGACGCTGACCGCAGCGGCAATTGGGCTGATCTGGCATCGATTACGACTCCAAAAAATCTTAACCAAACCACAGCGGGTCTGGCCGGAGCTGTACTTGTTTGGTTTCCAGGTCCATTTGGCGATGCTCGGTTGTACCGTGTTTTTGCCCGCTTTACAGCGGATGGCAGTGCTGACGGCGATTACTCTGCCAGTTTTGATCATCTATCCGCTGGGAACTTTGCTGCTGTGTCTGGTGATGCTACAGGCTCTGAAAAAACGCGAAGCGGAAATAAACCTGCTGGAGAGCCGGGAAAAGTTTAAAGAACTCTATTACGAATACGAGAAAAAAGAATCACTGTTGCGTTCGCTGTTGGATTCCGTCCCGGATCTGGTTTTTTATAAAGATCAAAACAGTGTTTATTTGGGCTGCAACAAAGCTTTTGAAGTCTTTGCCGGCAAAACCAGGGAAGAACTGGGGGGTCTTACCGATTTTGATCTCTTTGCTCCGGAAATGGCGACGTTGTTTCGAAACATGGATCTGATTATGATGAATGAGAAAAAGGCTCGCCGTAATGAGGAACGTGTCACCTATCCCGATGGTCGGGAAGTTGATCTGGAAACCCTGAAAACCCCCTACTATGATCACAATGGCCAGATCCTGGGGTTGATCGGGGTCAGCCGGGATATTACCGAGCGCAAGCAAGCCGAAGCTGAGATCCTCTATCTGAGCCAGCACGACGCCCTGACCGGTCTTCATAACCGCAGCTATTACGAGTCCGAACGGCAGCGCCTGAATCATCCCGACTATTTGCCACTGTCTTTGATCATCGGCGATATCAATGGCCTTAAACTGATCAATGACGCCTTTGGCCATGACGAAGGTGACAAACTTCTAGTCAATATCGCCAGGATTATGGCTGGCTGCGCCCGGGAACAGGACGTGCTGGTGCGAACCGGCGGCGACGAGTTTGTGATGCTGTTGCCCCGGACCTCCTATGCTGAAGCCGGAGCTCGGGTTGAAACGATTCTGAAAGCCTGTGAAGCCGGCTACAAGCTCGACAATGAACTGATTGTTACCAGCATTTCGCTGGGCTATGCTACCAAGACCCGGGCTCATCAATTGTTTGAAAAAACCTTTAAGCTGGCTGAAGAATCGATGTATCGCAAAAAGCTGTTGGAATACAAGAGTTTTCATTCGGCGATTATGGATTCAATTAAGACCACGCTGTTTGAAAAAAGTAATGAAACCGAAGCCCATGCCGAGCGGATGGCGGCCCAGGCCAAGCAGCTGGGTCAGGCTCTGGGGCTGGATCAGGAGGAATTGGTTGCGTTGGAACTGGTAGCTACCCTTCATGATATCGGAAAAATCAGCATTGACAGCAAGGTGCTGATGAAAGAAAGTCCGCTGACCGCAGCCGAGTGGGAGGCGATTAAAAAGCATCCCGAGGTTGGCTATCGGATTGCCCAGACCGTCCCGGAACTGCGCAAGATTTCCGAGTATATTCTCTGCCACCATGAACACTGGGACGGCAGCGGTTATCCCCAAGGTCTGAAAGCCGAAGAAATTCCCTTGCCGGCCCGGATTCTGGCGATTGTCGATGCCTACGATGCGATGACCCAGGATCGTTCCTACCGGCCGGCGATGTCCAAGCAGGATGCTATCAACGAGCTGCAACGCCATGCTGGTCGCCAGTTTGATCCGGATTTGGTGGCGGTATTTATAAAACAGGTCATGACCGTGCCAGAGATCGCCTAAGCCCGTAAAAGTGGCGGTCTGGCCGAGCCGAGAGGAGTCGTTCCGAGTGCCATCGCCCATCCCAGGTGAGCACGCTTATTTTTTAATTATATTTAAAATACCGATATTTGCAAGTAAAGCCCTGGAAGAACAGAGAAGATCTGGTTTTTCAGGGCTTTTTTAGAATCCTATTATAATGCCAATGATAACGTCATCAAAAATTTAATTTAACCGGTTAAATTACTACTTGCTATCCATTAAAACTGATGATATAATCAATTTTACAAATATATATGCATTTAAATTATAGTGCGATTATTTTACAGGAGGAAATGATTATGCTTACAAAAAGACAGAACCTGTTGGAAACG
>CAZEBY010000051.1:0-18724 GCA_964510565.1 uncultured Lachnospiraceae bacterium
GTCAACAGTACCAGTCGCATTATGTGATCAATGCTGGCGGCGTTTCCTCAGACACCGTCTCTAAAATGGTTGGCGTCGATTATTTCACCATTACGCCCCGCACCGGTGAATACATTCTGATGGTTAGGGGCTCTGCCAGCATCATCAATACGGTCTTGTTCCAGATGCCGACAAAAATGGGCAAAGGGATCCTGGTCACCCCAACCTATTTCGGCAACCTGCTAATCGGTCCGGATGCGGTCAATGAAGATACGGTGGACAAATCCACCCATGCCGAACGACTTTTGAATATTTTTAACGAAGCCAAACACACCACTGACAAATTAAACATTAAACAGTTTATCCGCAGTTTTACCGGAGTTCGGGCGGTCAGCTCAACCGATGACTTTATCATTGAAGCCACACCGGTGACCGGATTTATCAATTGCGCCGGTATTCAATCCCCGGGACTTACGTCTTCACCAGCCATTGCCGAGATGGTTCTAGGCCTTTTAAAGGAGCTTGACTGTCCTTTTGAAGAAGACCCCAGCTTCAATCCCTATCGGGCGCCGCTTATTACCCGGACTGAATTAAAACCAGTCAAAGAAATCCAGCCGCTGGTGGATCTTGAATCGAGTCCGGAAAAAATAATCTGCCGCTGCGAACAAGTCAATGAAGCGACCATCGTCGATGCGATGAACCGGGGCATTCCCGTAACCACCGTTGATGGCATCAAACGTCGAACCCGGGCCGGCTGCGGCTGGTGTCAGGGAACCTTCTGCCGCCCCCGGGTCGCCGAAGTAATGGAACGAGTACTTGGTCATGCGATTGATGCCGGATTTGACGTGGAACACAGTGGCGTCAATCGGGTCGGCAAGAATGAGATTGTCGACTATATCAACAAACACCAGAACGACTGATAGATAAAAAACACTACACCAAAAACTACTGTACCGACCAATTGTTAATCTGTTGTTCGCTGCGGAATCGGACAGGCTCAGCCGTGTCCGCTCCGATGCGTACAACATGATGTAACAATTGTCGGTACTAGGTTATCTTTTTAGACAGTCTGAAACGCCGACGCTGCTTCCGGCGTTTTTTTGTATGCACGCTTGCTTTTCGGCATTTATTAAATTATTTGATAAATTTTGCAATACCGGTTATGACGTGTTAAAATATAGACATAGCCTTAAACTCAGAATGGAGGATAAAATGCTAAGCGAAGTCTATAACCAATCGGTTTGCATCATGAATGCTGCTGTCTACTTGCATTATGTCGAAAAAAAACCCATGCATCAAATTGCTGAGATTCTGAATATTTCCAAATCAACGGTTTCGCGGCTATTAAAACGTGCCCTCGAAGAAAACGTTGTCAAGTTTGAAATCGAACCGAATTTTTTTGAATGTACGCAGCTTGAAGCAACCCTCCGAAAAAAATCCGGTCTGCAGGAAGTGCTGGTGGTTCCGGTTTTATCCGACAACCATGACAACACTGCCCTGACCGTCAAAAAAATGGTCGCCCTGGAAGGCGCCCGTTACATTCAGCGGATTATCACGGATGATGACATCATTGGTTTAACCTGGGGCGGCACCATGTACCATCTGATCCAGTATTTAAATCCCTGTCGAAAAGCCAACGCTAAAGTCATTACCCTACATGGCAGCATTGTCAACTGTGACGAGAAGCTCGCCGTGGGCACCCTGGTCCGACGTGCCGCGATGGCCTTTGGCGGCAAAAACGTCTCGATCTGCCGTAACGGTCTGTTTGAACGAGCCGAAGATTTTGAAATGCTTAAATCCAGTGAAATTTATAAAAAAATGACTGCCCTTTTTAATAATATCAATATCTCAATCAGTGGCGTCGGGCTGTTGTACCCGACGACCACAACCCTGCTGGCTTCCACCAATTATCTGAAGCCGGAAGAATTTCAGGAGTTGCTCGATCAGCATGCCTATGCCGATCTGATGCTGCGCTTTATTGATAAGGACGGGAACGAATGCAATACTTCAATGAAACAGCGCACCTTTTCAATCGAACTTGAAACCTATAAAAAAATCCCCAAAAAAATCATTGTCGCATCAGGTGCTGAGAAAGGCCCTGCAATCCAGGCGCTGATCAACGGCAGGCTGCTCGATGTCCTGATCATTGATCAGTATCTGGCTAAAGCTCTAGTTTTTCCCAGTTGCTGATCATTTTCAAACACGATTCTGACGATAAATTGCTAAAAAGACCGGAAGTAATGCGCTCCGGTCTTTTTTTTATACCTAGCGGTATTTATTCTGGAAATCAGCAACGGCATCGAAGGCGTCACCTGAGAGCCCACGATAAACGCGTTTCCAGGTCTGATAGGCATCTTCATAGCGTGCTGCCGATTCCGGATGGGGTTCATAATGGCCGGTTACTTTAACCATTTTTTCGGCTGCTTCTTCGTAGTCTTTATAAATTCCGACACCAACTGCGGCCAGCATTGCACAGCCTAATGCGGTCGCTTCTTCAACCTCAACCGTTTCACAGGGACGATTGTAGATATCGGCCTGCATCTGGCACCAGAATTTGGATCGGGAGATGCCGCCGGTCAAACGTACCGTCGTAAAGTTGGGAACATTACCTTCGACCATGGCTTCGAGCATGTCACGGATATCATAGCAGATCCCTTCCATCGTCGCCCGGGTGATGTCGTTACGGGTATGTGCGATCGTCATCCCGACATAGTTCCCTCTGGCATTGGATTCATAATTGGGAGTGTTGGCCCCCTGCAGATAAGGCAGAAAGAAACAACCATTTGCGCCTGGAGGAGCATTTTTAGCTGCATCGGTCATGAAATCGTAAACTTCAGTACCCAGGTGTTTAGCGGTTAATTCTTCCACATCACAGAACTCACCCTTGAACCATTTGAAGGCGCTGCCGGCGGAATTTGCCTGACCTTCCATAACCCAGGCGCCATCCGGAGTTCCCAGCACGTAACACTTCTTGGCCGGATCCCGTAAGAAGGCCCGTGATTTACCGGCTGTAATCCCGGCAGTCCCACCGCAGGCGTAACCGGTTCCTTCCTTGACGCAACCACATCCGACACAGCCGGCTTGTTGATCACCGGTTCCCATTACCAGTGGCGTACCAACTGCCAAACCAGTTTTTTCCGCAACTTCCGGTGTCACGGCGCCAATAATGGTTCCCGGTGCACGCAATGGCGCTAATTTATTCATATCGATCCCAAAAATGTCACACAATTTCTGGCTGTACTGGAAATCTTCACCGTTTAACTGCAGCCAGGGGGTATCGTTAATGTCATCGTAATAATCATCGGCTCCATAGGCCTTGGTCATCAGACCCATGATTGTATGGATTCGGGTGGCCTTTTCATAGGCTTCAGGCATGTATTTTTTAACCCATTGCAGTTTTCCCGACGGAAAAACCGGTCCCAATGGCATCCCGCACATTTGATAAAGATCATCCGGCGTCATCCCACCAGCTGCCAGCATCTCAACCATCTCCGGCAGCATCTCGGCGCTTCGTAAATCCTGCCAGATGATAATGGGTGTTGTAAATCCGCCATCCTGATCACGGGTGACCATCGTACAGCGGAACATATCAAAGCTGATGCCGGCAATCTCCTCGGGGTCAACCCCGCTGTTTTTAATCGCTAGCCGGGTGGTTTCATACAAGGTGTTAATCAGTTTCGGCCCGTCACATTCAACCCGTCCGGCCGAAGGATAGGTTAGCGGATTGAGTACCTGACCCGATCCAATTTCATTCCCGGCAAGGTCAAAGACAATACTCTTGCTGCTCGTTGTTCCACAATCAATCCCCAATACATACTTTTTCGTCTTCATTTTTTTCACCTTTCATATTTGTTAATATTTGTTCGTGATGAAATATAACATCCTGGCTCCGCCTCTGCTAAAAAGCTGATCGCAGTCTTGTCATTAAATGGAATGAATACATTTGGTTGCGACAATATCAATGCCGGTATCCGCAACGTTCTTAAGTATAATTTCGCCGATCTCGATGGGTGCCTGCAACTGCAAATCTTTTAGTGCCGCAATACAGGCTTTAATTTTTTCTTTGGGAATGTCTTCCTTTGTTTTAACCGAAAGCATCGTACTGTCGCCGCCGGTTACTTTAACGATTGAAGTCACCGTGCGGGTCGGATTGGTTAATTCTTTGCGGGTATACTTCTCGCCATTTTTGCAGCTGTGACCCGTCACCTCGGTTACAATACCAGTTTCAAGACTCGCTGTGATCATACAACCCAATGGACAACCAATGCAGATTAAAGTTTTTTTCATGACCGCAGAGCCTCCTTTTCTACCTTGATCCCGATGGTTTGACAGCCCGGATGGGCCAGCAGTTCGGATTTTTGAAGCTTGATCTGCTCCATTTCACCGGGCGCCATCAGTCTTTTCTTTTGATGAATGACCCGCTGACCGTTAAAATAGACACTGATATAATGATCCTGGTAGACATCGCGGACCCGAAAACGAATAATCTGCTCATCTTCCATCCGACTGGGCTGAATCGTTCGGGGCACAGTATAGGCAATTCCTTCCTGGGCTTGAACCGCAATGCTCTGTTTTTCATCGCGGGGGATGGCCAGTCCTTCGACAAATTCGGCTGCATTTTTTCCCGCAGCGGCTGATTCCTCCGAAACATAATCGACCAGATCGTGGACGTGGAGCACATTGCCGCAGGCAAATACGCCGTCAATGTTGGTTTCAAAGCGCTCATTGACAACCGGACCATTGGTGCTTGCTTCAATCGTCACATTCATTTTGCCGGACAACTCGTTTTCGGGAATCAGCCCGACTGATAACAGCAGTGTGTCGCAGGGATAGAATTCTTCAGTCCCCTTGATCGGTTTTCTGTTTTCATCCACCGCCGCAATGGTGATGCCCTCAACGCGTTCCCTTCCTTTAATATCTACTACTGTGTGACTGAGTTTGAGCGGAATATCAAAATCGTTGAGACACTGGACGATGTTTCGCTTGAGCCCCCCGGAGTATGGCATGATTTCACATACAACGTTTACATGTGCGCCTTCAAGCGTCATCCGTCTGGCCATGATCAGCCCAATATCACCTGAACCGAGAATCACCACTTCTCTGCCGGGCATAAACCCCTCAATATTGACCAAACGCTGAGCCGTCCCGGCAGTGAAAATACCGGCCGGTCGATAGCCGGGAATATTCAACGCGCCTCTGGGCCGTTCCCGGCAGCCCATTGCCAGAATCACGGCCTTAGCCTGAATAATGACCACCCCATCCGCTGCGTTCATGATCGTGATCATCTTCTCTTCATTGATATCGACGACCATCGTATTAAGCCGATAGTCAATTTTCAACGCTTGAATTTCGTCAATATAACGCTGGGCATATTCAGGCCCGGTCAGTTCTTCCTTAAAAGTATGCAGACCAAAACCGTTATGAATGCACTGATTAAGAATCCCCCCGAGGCGCTGATCCCGTTCAACGATCAGAACCCGCTCGACGCCGTTTCGTTTAGCAGCGGCCGCGGCTGCCAATCCGGCCGGTCCGCCCCCAATTACGACAATATCATAATTTTTCATTGTATCACCTCACTTTCCTTACACCGCTTTATTACAGCCGACCAGCAGCTGTGACTGACCACCTTTTTTGGTCACTGCGGTCATCTCAATACCCAGTTCGCGGGACAGAATCGCCATTGTTTTGGGAGTACAGAAACTGGCCTGACACCGCCCCATACCCGCCCGTGTCCGCCGTTTAATGCTGTCGAGCGATTTGGCCCCGAGCGGCCGATGAATCGCATCGATGATCTCCCCTTCGGTTACCATTTCGCAGCGACAGACAATATTGCCATAACTCGGATTGCTATGGATCAGTTCATTCTTTTCTTCGGCTGACAGTTTTTCAAATTTTACAACCCCTTTTCGCCGGGAAATAAAATCGTCCTTCATTTTTAGACCCAGACGTGCGACAATTATCTGCGACAGCATCACCCCAATGGCCGGTGCGCTGGTCAGACCTGGGGATTCAATTCCAGCCGCATCAAAGAAGTACGGGGCATCGGCAACCTCAGCAACGATAAATTCATGCTGATCTTCGTGGGCCCGCAAACCTGAAAAAGATGTGATAATCTTGTTTAACGGCAATTCCATCTTGCACAGATGATTGGTTTTGACTTTTTCAACCAGATCGTCCAATATTTCCTGCGTCGTATTCAGCTCTTCCTTGTCTTCGACATCGTTGGCACTCGGTCCGACATAGAGATTGCCATGAAGCGTCGGCGCCGTTAAGATACCTTTGCCCATTTTACCCGGCAATGGAAAAACCGATGCGGTAAAGACATTGCCCAGGCTTTTATCAAACAACAGATATTCGCCTTTGCGGGCTGTGATATGAATTTTTTGATCACTGACCATGTTATGAAAGGTGTCAGCATAGACCCCCGCCGCATTAACCACCGCTTTGGTTTCAATAATTCCGCGATTGGTGTGAATGGCATAGCCATCGGTCGTTTTTTTAATATCGAGAGCCTCAGTTTCAAATTTGAAATCAACCTTGTTAACGTTTGCATTTTCGGCCATCGCAATCGCCAGATTGAACGGACAGATCACCCCGCCAGTTGGCGCATATAAAGCCGCTACCGTTTTATCAGTCAGATTCGGCTCCATCTTCAGCACCTGGTCGCGCTCTAGAATCACTACCCCGGGCACACCGTTCTTTTGGGCCTGCGCCAGCAGATCTTCCAGTTTGCAGCGCTCTTCTTCAACCGTACAGACCACCAGGGCCCCATTTTGTTTGACCGGAAAATCCAGTTCCTCAGCATATCGCCATATCAGCTCGTTGCCTTCGACATTTAGTTTAGCCATTAAGGTTCCGGGTTTGGCATCAAAACCGGAATGAATCACGCCGCTGTTTCCCTTTGATGTGCCGGACGCTACATCGTCACCTTTTTCAATGACGCAGGCATTCACTTTATACCGTGACACTTCTCTGGCAATACAACAGCCAGTTACGCCGGCACCGATTATTACAACATCATATATCATTTTTCACCATTCCTTTGTTTTCGATAACTTAATCGGGTCACCCTTTTAAATCAAAAATCCCTGTTTTTCCTTCCTGATAGAAACCCCACAATGATAATGCCGCCGCTAATTCCGGGTATTGCTGTGCCGCTTCAGTGGTTGGAATCCCCTTGACAACCGCTGCAATCGCTTGTCGAAACGCTCTCGCTCCCGCCTGTGTCCCCATCGGATGACCATGAATGCCGGCTCCGCTGGCAATGATCACATCGGTACCAAACTTTTTAACAATATCCTCCACATGTCCCTGAGTTGTCCCACCACCCGGCATCGAAAAAACCGGTTTGATGTTACCCAGGGGTGCCGTCATCTTATAGCCCACATCAATAAAGGTATCCATCAGCATGGTGAGTTTGCCGTAGGGAGAAAATGAAATAATCATATCCGCCCCGGATAGCCGTGGCAGTTTAGCACCAATCAAGCCAACACTGATCCCTGACCAGGATGACTCGTAAACGGCGCCGTTATAAGCGGGATGACCCAAAATCGGCACATTAATATCCTTGTCTTCAGCCAGCATCCGGGTAGCATCAAGACCGACCGTTCCGTAGTTAATCATCAAAGCATTGGCACCAGCCTCCAGTGCCTGGTAAGCATTCTCTTTGAGCCGATCGGGGCGGTCGGTGATGTTAACCGTATAAAGGGTTTTTTCACCCTTATGATCATCGGCCTGCTTGAGTGCCGCCATCACATGTTTGACGCGTTCGGTCAGCGGACAATGCTCGGGATTTGCAATCAATTCGTCGTCTTTAATAATATCGACGCCGCCCACCGCGGATTCATAGGCCAACTCTGCCGTGACCGCCGGTGACATCCCGGTACAGGGTTTGATCATATTATTAAGTAGCGGCCGGTCATAAACCCCCAACAGCTCTCTGATTCCTTTAATTCCAAATTTGGGGCCGCTGAATTTTTTGAGAAACACATCGGGGAACTCGAGATCCAGCAGTTTCACTTTCCCTGATCCTGCTACTTCGCCAATGACGGTGCTCAAAAGCATCGCAAACTGATCGCCAAAATTCGCCCATGGGTAGGCAATCCGGATGATCAGGTGGCGTTCATTGATCCCCTCTGGCAGCCCAATCTGATAAGCCGGTGTTTCGTAGACGCCCACCAGTCTGCCAATACATTTTTCGCGAATTTCCTCGGTCTCCTGGGGAACTTTGATCCAGGTGCCACAGGATTGCTCAATCCCAATCGCCGCAGCGAATTTGATGATGTTTGTTTCTGGTTTTGTTGCACAATAGTAGGTGGCAATCACAAAGCGATCTTTATCTAACGCTTCCGGATACTGAACAACAATCGGGTCAATATACATCCGCCTTCACTCCTTGTCGTTAATATTTTAAGAACTTTCATTTTCATTATAGAGTTTCCAAAGAAAATTAAAATATCGAAAATAATTTCAATATTATATATTTTTTTAACCAACTTCTCGCTTCTTAAATATTGAAGTGTCATTTGTGTTTTTTTAGCGCATCATTTTTTACCACAAACACCAGATTTCTTGCTAATCTACTGTGTTTTCTGAAGAAAACCATAACTTCTGAACTTTTACAAAATAGTCATTGACAAAAAAGCTGCAACCGTTTATAATCACAGTAAATGAAAGAATATTTACTAAAATAACAGTAAATAAAATATCATATACTAAAATTAGTTTTCGCTTGGTTTTTAACCTTTTGAACTTCGATTGTAATCGTCAAACGTCACTGGTTATTTAGAACTGTCCTGAAAACTATTTGCCCAATCATTTTATTTAACTTAAGGAGGCTATACACTATGTTAACTGTAAAAGAGAATTTAAAAGAAGTCATGACCGGTGGAAATCCAGATCGTTTTGTCAAACAATATGAATTTCTACAAATGATTATGAGCGTACCATCTGGTCGTATCAAACCCCAAATCGGTGAAGAAGTAATCAATGAATGGGGTGTTACCATCCGATGGCCAGAAGGTCAACTTGCCTCTTTCCCAGTACACGATGCGCAACATGTTGTTCTCAAAGATGTTACCGAATGGAAAAAATACGTTAAAGCTCCAAGTATGGAACGTCCTGAAGGGGCATGGGATCAGGCCATTGCTGACGCTAACGCCGTTGATCGGGACAATAAATATGTTGCTGCATTCATCGCTCCCGGCTTATTTGAAATGACCCATTACCTGATGGGTATGGAAAATGCACTCATGAGTTTCTATGAAGAACCGGAAGCCATGCACGAACTGATCGAATATTTAACAGAGTATGAACTGGATTATGCTAAAGCATTGGTTGAAAATCTGCATCCTGATGCAATTTTACATCATGACGACTGGGGCAGCCAGATTTCCACCTTCCTTTCGCCAGCAATGTTTGAAGAATTCTTTTTAGAATCCTACAAAAAAATCTATGGTTTTTACAAAGCGAACGGCGTTGAACTGATTGTTCACCATAGCGACAGCTACGCTGCAACTTTAGTTCCCTATATGATTGAAATGGGTATTGATATCTGGCAGGGCGTTATGACAACCAATGACATCCCTAAAATGATCAAAGAATACGGCGGACAAATCACCTTTATGGGTGGTGTTCACAGTGGTGTCATCGATCATCCCGAATGGACAAAAGAGCAAATTGAAGCAGAATTTGCCCGAGCCTGCCGTGAATCCGGAAAACTCTACTTCATCCCTGGTGCTTGTCAAGGGCTGCCTGTTTCTTCCTTCCCGGGCGTTTACGAAGCCTGTGATGAAGCTATCGAAAAAATGACCAAAGAACTATTCTAGTACAAATCAATTTAACAATCCATGCTCTGAAAGAGTGGTAAAATTAATTTCCAGAGGAGAGATATAATGATTATTATCGGAGAAAAAATTAACGGCGCGATTCCTTCCACTGCTAAAGCGATCGCAGAAAAAGATGGCGAGTTTATCAAACACCTGGCAAAGATTCAGGCTGATGCTGGTGTCGATTATATCGATGTCTGTGCTTCAGTTGATGACGACATCGAACTGGAAACCATGAAATGGCTGATCGATCTGGTTCAGGAAGTCACCGATATACCAATTGCTGTCGATAGCCCCAATGTCTATACCTGTATCGAATCGATGAAATACTGTAACAAACCGGGTTTGTTCAACTCGGTATCTCTTGAAGGGGATAAAGTCGATGCTGCATTTAAAGCCATTGCTGATACCAAATGGGAATGCGTGGCACTGCTAAACAGCGATAAAGGAATTCCCAAAACTGCCAAAGACCGTCTGGATGTCTTTGCTGATTTAATGGCCAAAGTCAAAGAATATGGCATTGATCCGTCAAGAATGCACATCGATCCATTGGTTGAAATGCTCTGTACGTCCGAAGATGGTATTAGTATGGTTGTCGAAGTGATCAAAAGCATTAAAGAACAATACCCTACCATTCATGTCACCGGCGCCGTCAGTAATATCTCATTCAACCTGCCAGCCCGAAAAATGGTCAACATGGGCTTTACCGTACTGGCAATGAATGCCGGTCTGGACAGTGCCATCCTTGACCCGACTAATGGAGACCTGATGGGAATCATCTATGCCACCGAAGCTTTACTGGGCGAAGATGACTACTGTATGGAATATATCGGCGCTTACCGTGAAGGAATTTTCGGTCAGAAGAAATAGTCGATTGTAACTAAGTCTCGTTATAAAACTGTCAAACAAATGCGGTCAGCTGATCACACAATCAACTGACCGACAAAAATAATATTTTTTAAATTATAATTACTGAATAGGAGAAAGAAATGTCAAAAATTCAAGAAGTTAAAGAAAAAGTAGAAATTGGTAAAACAAAACTGGTTGCCGGACTGGTTCAGGAAGCCTTAGACGAAGGTAGCTCCGCTGCTGATATCCTGCAAGCCATGGTTGACTCTATGGGTATTGTCGGAGAAAAATTCTCTGCCGGAGAAATCTTTGTTCCCGAAATGCTGATTGCTGCAAAAGCTATGGCTAAAGGCGTTGACGTTTTACGACCATTGTTAGCTGGTGATACCTCAAACTCTTTAGGAACCTGTATTATCGGAACCGTTGCTGGCGACTTACATGATATCGGTAAAAACCTGGTATCGATGATGATCGAAAGTGCCGGCTTCACGATGGTAGACCTGGGTGTGGACGTTCCTGCTGAACGCTTTGTTGAAGCCATCAAAGAAAACGAAAACGTTACTTTAGTCGCTTGTTCCGGTCTGTTAACAACGACCATGCCAGCTCTGAAAGAAGCCGTAGAAACCATCAAAGCTAGCGGCTTAGATGTAAAAGTTATTGTTGGCGGCGCACCTGTTACTCCCGAATATGCCGCTGAAATTGGTGCCGATGGATTTGCACCTGATGCCGGTAGCGCAGCTGTTAAAGCCAAAGAAATGGTTGCATAACTTCTATTTATTCTCAATTAACCCCTTAATCTAATATTATATACAAAAAAAAGAGAAACCCGCGGGCTTCTCTTTTTTTGCTTTAAATAATAGTTAAATAAATGGACTTAAAGATTTTGCGTATAAACCTGCGTTCAGACTGAGCCGGAAGTGATTATTCAGAGACAGTGTTTTAGACTATAATTATTCAAAATCTTTAAGCGAACATATATAGATAAATTACTATTTTCAGGCCAATCCAACAAGTCTGCCGGCAATCGGCAACCACAATGTCGCCAGCGTCACAAAAGCGATTTGCAGCCAGATCGCAGCTTTTGGCATATCAGTCATCTTGTAATAACCAGCCGTATAGGTAATCAACGGAATGGTATCTATCGGGAATAAATAACAATTCCCGGCACATAAGCCCAAGGCAATAATCAGTAGTGCCGGATTGATTCCAGTGGTTGCTGACAAGCTGATAATCACCGGCGTCAGCACCCCGATTAAGGCCGGAGCTACCGGCACAATCAGCATGATTACAAAACACATCACTGAAACGAAGAAAACACCGCCCATCAGCGAAAACGATAAGGATGATGGTAAAACGTAGTTAACAAACCATTCGCTGACACCGTTTGCAACAATAGTATTGGCAATACATAAAACGGTACCAATCAGGATAAATGAAATCCAGCTGACTGCCTTCATATAACGCTCCCAGGTAAGTATCTGGATCCCCGGTAAAAAGAACGAGACACAGCCGATCAGGGCTACCACGGTCACTTCAATCGCGGGATAGAATGAGCTGAGCAGCCAGAAGAAAATCATCATCAATCCGATGATCATGACCTTAATTTCGCGACTGTCGATCTTTTCGTTGACTTCAATCGACTTTAAATAGTTTTCAATCTCGTTTTTATCAATGGATGCCGGCGGAAATATTTTCGTCAGGACAAACCAGGCCAACGGCACCATCACCACAACAATTGGAATCCCACAAGCCATCCACTGAATAAAGGTGATCTGAATTCCTGCCAGGTTTTGTAGCAAACCGATGGTTAAAATATTAATGCCACTGCCGGCCGGCGTCATCAAGCCACCTAACATTATGGCAATGGGAATTCCCATCATCAGTGACTTGGCGGTCTGCTGACGGTCTGCTTCATTGTTAAAAAGCTTGAGAAAACTTGCGCCGATGCCCATAAAAACGACCACCGATGGCACGTCGGTAACGATGGAAGAGACCATCGCTCCAGTCACCATAATTGCCAGAATGCAGGTTTTGACATCTTTACCAAATTTTTTAAGTAATGCATGCAAAATCCGTTGAACAATCGGCGTCGAGGTCACCGCTTCAGCCAACCCAAACGATGCCAGAACAAAAAATAAAATGGTATTGGTAAACCCACTGAGTCCAGCAGTCAAATTTTTTGTAACCCCAAGGATTGGCAAGAGTCCCAGACATAGAAAACAAATAACCCCAACTGGGAGCGCTTCTGTGATTAACATGATTAAAAAGAAGACGAGCAGACCAATGGTGATCAGTCCCTTATCTGTCAGACCCATGGGTATGGGTAAAAAATGAACAGTTATCAGCACGGCAATACCGATAATCAATCCGACTATCTGTTTTTTATTCATAATCCACCTCAATCGTAGTTTTAAGATAATAGTTATTCTGTCTTAGCCAACATTTCGCTATTCATCTCATGAAACAAATAAGAAGCCAATCAATTGATTTGAATATGGCTTCTTATTTTTATGTAATTATTTAAATGTCATTTTGTTTATGTCTACTATTCTGTTACTTTATTTTTGGCATTTATTTCAGCTTGATATTGTGTTACTTTTTCTTTGGTTAAACGGTATCCAAAGGTTAACAGAACCGCACCAGCCAGCACCGTGCAACCGGGAATTGTACAGAATAAAGTCGTAATACCAGCTTTTAATTCCGGTGTGGCCGTCGCAGGATCCATTTTTGCAACGAAACCGACTGAAGCCAGCATGGCCGGAATAATTAAACCTTTGATAAAGATCGCCAGTTTTAGTGGTAAGTTTGATAATCCCATAACCCAGCTTGATGCTGCTTTACCAGTTTTCCATTCACTGTAAATTGATGCATCACCGTATAAAGCAACCATCAATGCGTACAGGAATCCTAAGAAGAACTGGGCACAGGAAAGTACAACCAATACCATTGTGATATTTCCGACAACGAATTGACACCCGATCAAGAATACGCCTAAACCGTAACAGCCAATCAGTGCTGCTGTTCGTGTTGACAATTTAGCGGCAACATATTTACTTGAATATGAGCCTATTACCGCCATAATATTGGCAACCAACAAGTATACACTAAACATTGCAACATTGTTTGCGACGTAAGTAAAGAAGTAAACTGCTGAACCGGCACAAACAAAGTTAACGGTCCAACGTGCGACATCAGCTAACAGTAATACTAATAAATGTGGGTTCTGAACTAATGATCGAGCCATATCGCCGATGGAAATCTTTTCTTTTTTAGCCGTAGTCGTATTTGCAGCAGCATCTTCATAGGTTGCTTCATATCCACTTGTCAGTTTGAAGTGGATGAAATAGCCTAACCAGTAAACACATGCCATAGCGAATGCCGAAATAGTAAAGCCAAGTACTGGATTTTTGACAAATTCACCAACCCATAAAATAGTGGCTAAGCCCATTGCTGAGAAAATAATTTTCCCAACATTTGCATAAGCGCCTCGTGTTGCTGATAATTGTGTTCGATCTTCTGGTGTTGTTGAAATTGTTGGAATAAGTGCTATATTTGCAACATAAGAGAAGTTCCAAGCCACGTGTGAAGTAATGAAAGCGATACAAATGATAACCATTGGTACGATTCCAGTACCAATAACCGTAAACATCAATGTATAGAGAACGACAACAATTGGTGGGATTACCAACAAATATGATCTGTATTTTCCCCATTTCATTGGTTTAAGCGCATCGATAAATCCACCGTAGAAAGGTGACAATACCATATCTACTGTACTTGTTAAAGTCATAATTATTGCAGTTGTGCCCAAATCAAATTTTGCAATGTTAGTTAAAAAATATGCAAAATAAAACACTTCGACATTCGACATTAGAGTAAATCCAAGATCCCCAACACCGAAGAATCTCTTAAGCCCTGAACTCAAGGGTTTTTTTTCCATAAAAAGAGCCTCCTCAAATTTTTTAAATGATCGACCAAAGTAATTATCCGGATTGTTACTCTGGTCATTTTTTCTTTTCAGTAATATTACTAAGACTTACTAAAATAGTAACCCTTTACATCAGATTTGTCAAGCTTTTTTTATTAAACTATTATCATTTTACTGTTTTTTTAGTAAATATTTCTTTATTATTTTTTAATTTTCTCAATTTTACGGTTTTTTCTTGTTTATTTACTCACTTAATGCTAAAATTGCTATGCTACATTTCTTTAAGGAGACTAAAATGCGAAAAATGACTAAAGGTGAGATGACCAAAGAACGGATCTATAAAAGTGCCAAAGAACTGTTCTATCAGCAGGGATACAATGCCACTACGATTCAACAAATCGCCGATCACTCGGAAACAACCTTAGGTTCTATGACCTATCATTTTGCCACCAAGGATACCTTTATTGCCCGAATATTTGATGATTATCTCAGTTCGATCCACGAATC
This sequence comes from uncultured Lachnospiraceae bacterium, assembly GCA_964510565.1. GTDB lineage: Bacteria > Bacillota > Clostridia > Eubacteriales > Eubacteriaceae > Acetobacterium. The sequence goes on from CAZEBY010000051.1 coordinate 15,091, forward strand.
GCTGATTGAAAAACTGATTGGATATAAGCCGATTAATTCCTTTGAAAAACATTTTTACTTAACCATGGTCTGGTATCATCATTTACTGAGTGATCCTCATGTCAATAATTTTTATTATGAGATCTCTCAGAATGATTCTCTCTATCCTTTTCTGCATGGAAAAATGGGTGAAATCTATCATAATTTTGTCAGCGACTATAATTTGCGGATCCGTCCGATTGAATTTGATGCTTTGCTGATTGCCGATTTCGGTGCCCGTCGTGAGCTCACCCGAGCTTTTTGCGAAGCTCGGATAAAAATGCCAGTGGAAGACTTTTCGATTTTGATCATTACCAATACAGCTCGGTGTCTTGGTATTCCACAAAAATCAATCTACCGGGTCAGTTATGAAGCCCTCCTGTTTTTCCGTGAACATGATTTTTCCGAAATTAAACTGTTAATTTAAAAAAGGTCTATTCAGAACTCCTCTGAATAGACCTTTTTTCATGTTTTTAAATGGCTTTAAAGGTGATGATTACACCCTCAGTGACACTGTTTCCCCAACTACCATCGCTCGAAAAAACAATATGTTGTCCTTGAACAATTGGTACAATTGAGACTAGCTCATAACCTTGTTCATCGTATTGATTACAGACTGTTTCGATTTCTTGGGCCAATTCTACCGTTTTGCATTTTCTAAAACCCTTATTATAGTCGTTTCCGACCGAATCCACCTTATCACTAATGGACACACTAACGTATTTCTTCACTTGCTTTTCTCCCATCAAAATTTATGGTTCCATTGTATCACAACTCCCAAATAATTTCGAACTGAGTTTTCAAACTCCGATATACAAATAAAAACCGCCTCTAAAAAAGAGGCGGAAAAATTTGATCGTCTATTTGTATTGACCTGATGCCATCGAACTGATCTAACCGCATCGCTCAAATATTGATGATATTTTTGGATATTTTGTGAAACAGGAATTAATCTTCTAACATTTTGGCTACAACACCAGAACCAACCGTACGGCCACCTTCACGAATCGCGAAACGTAAACCTTCTTCGATCGCAATTGGAGTGATCAGGGTGATTTCCATTTGTACGTTATCACCAGGCATTACCATTTCTACGCCTTCTGGTAATTTGATGACACCAGTTACGTCAGTTGTTCTGAAGTAGAACTGTGGACGGTATCCATCGAAGAATGGGGTATGACGTCCACCTTCTTCTTTGGTTAAGACATAAACTTCTGACATGTAGTGGGTATGTGGTTTGATGGAGCCTGGTTTAGCCAGTACCTGACCACGTTCGATCTGAGTACGGTCAACACCACGCAGTAATGCCCCAACGTTGTCGCCTGAACGACCTTCGTCCAGTAATTTACGGAACATTTCGATTCCGGTTACAACGGTTTTTCGGCTGTCGTGGATACCAACGATTTCGACTTCTTCACCAACTTTAACAACCCCACGTTCGATACGTCCGGTTGCTACTGTACCACGTCCGGTGATTGAGAATACATCTTCCACTGGCATCAGGAATGGTTTGTCGGTATCACGTTCTGGATCTGGAATCCAGTTATCAACAGCAGTCATCAGTTCAACAATTTTGTCGCCCCATTCGCCATCTGGATCTTCCAGTGCTCTTAAAGCAGATCCGGGAATAATTGGAGTGTCATCGCCTGGGAATTCGTATTCGTCAAGCAGTTCACGAACTTCCATTTCAACTAATTCCAGTAATTCTTCGTCATCGACCATATCGACTTTGTTTAAGAATACAACGATATAGGGTACGCCTACCTGACGGCTTAACAGGATGTGTTCACGCGTCTGTGGCATTGGGCCATCAGCGGCACTAACAACCAGAATCGCACCATCCATCTGAGCAGCACCGGTGATCATGTTCTTAACATAATCGGCATGGCCCGGGCAGTCAACGTGAGCGTAGTGACGGGCAGCTGTTTCATATTCAACGTGAGCAGTGGAAATAGTGATTCCACGTTCTCTTTCTTCTGGGGCTTTATCGATATTTTCGAATGCTACGGCTTCCCCGGTTCCAAATCGCTTGTTTAATACAGATGTAATGGCCGCAGTTAATGTTGTTTTACCGTGATCGACGTGACCAATTGTTCCAACATTTACGTGGGGCTTATTTCTTTCAAATTTTGACTTTGCCATTTGTATTCTCCTTAAAATCTAAATTTTATCGTTTAACCACTATGTCAAATTTAATTTATGATATAAAAATGGAGCCCTCATCCGGATTTGAACCGGAGACCCCCACCTTACCATGGTGGTGCTCTACCTACTGAGCTATGAGGGCTTATAATAAAGTGGTGGGAGAAGATGGATTCGAACCATCGTAGACGTCGTCAACGGATTTACAGTCCGCCCCCTTTAGCCACTCGGGCATTCTCCCACGTGCTTATTAATTCAGCTTCTCTATAATAGTTTGTTTTGGCATTTTTGTCAACTGTTTTTTAAATCTTTTTGCCGATTTTTTTTCGAATTCTCTGTAAGGCATTGTCGACCGACTTATTGCTGCAGTCCAGAGCCAAGGAAATCCCATCGTAGGAGGTTCCCTGAATATAATAGGCAAGAACTCTTTTTTCAAAACCAGACAATTCCCGTTTAACATCAACCATCAATTGTTCCAGTTCTTCGGCTTTAATTAATTCCACTCCGGGTTCGACATTTTTTTTAGCTACAAGCCGGTCGATAATAATATTCTGGGGTTCTTCTTCCGATACAGCGGCATAAATCGATACCGAATTATTCAGTGGCATATGTTTCTGGCGGTTAGCTGAACTAATCGCTGTTTGGATCTGACGTTCAATGCAGAGATTGGCAAAGGTTGAAAACCGCGTTTCCCGCTCAGAGCGAAAATTCCAAATGGCTTTGAGTAAACCGATCATCCCCTCCTGAATCAGATCTTCATTGTCCCCCCCAACCAGATAATAGGAGCGGGCCCGGATCAGTACATTTTTCCGATATTTTTCCAACAGAAATTCTTCAGCTTCCTTGTCGCCCTGTTGGGCACGGTTCACTCTTTCCGATTCTGATATCTTATCATTGTTAAGCTTCTCCATTGTATCCTCATATTATTCTTTAACACGCATTTTATTGAACTGATCAAGAGTATCTGCATCTAAAAAATCACCGAGTTTAACCCCTTGTTTTTGCACATTTTTTTTCTTATCGTCACGAAATTTTTTTAACACTGATTCCATATCCTGGAGCAACTCCCGCACCGGAACCCGTTCAGCCCCACTGGCCATGACCATCTGTTGAAGCGTAAAATCCGACGTCACAACCCGAACCCTATAGGCTTTTGGCATGCTATAAACCAGCTTTTCAATATAACTATCCGCTGTTTTATTCTTTTCGGTAAAAACCACCTTAATCCGTCCCATCATTTCTTCCCGTTTTTCCATGGATTGCTGCTGATAGGCATCAAAAACAAGGATGGTTTCCCATCCTTTGAATCCGCTGTAACCATTTAAATCATTGATTAGCTTAACCCGTGCCTCTTCCAGCTGAATTTCTGATAGGCGTTTTAAATGATCCGAACCGTGGATGACATTATAGCCATCCACAATTAATATGGTTTTCATTGAAATCGCTGTTTGGCAGCCTCTGCAAAAATGATCGC